>CAZWXA010000117.1:0-9991 GCA_964637755.1 uncultured bacterium
GGGCAGGGCGGGGCTGCCGCTCTCCTCTGACCCCTCGATCAGCACCACGCAGCGGGCGTGGGGGAACGCCCTGGACCCGGAACCTACGGTGCCACTGGCGTCCAGCGCCGACCGCGTGGAGGTCTACCGGCGCCCGGCCGCCGGCGGCTACGCCGAAGCACGCGTTCTCCCCCGCGGCGACGAAATCGCGCCCGAGGCCCTGCCGGGCAGGTCAACCGGCAGCATACGTCGCGACCGCCGCCACCTGGCGCGATACCAGGCGGGCGTAGGACCCGCCCGACGCCAGCAGCTCCTCGTGGCGGCCCGTCTCGACGATGCGGCCCTCGTGCAGGACCGCGATCTGGTCCGCGTCGCGCACGGTCGAGAGGCGATGCGCGATCACCACGGTCGTCCGGCCGCGCGAGAGCGCACCCAGCGCCTGGCGGACCACCGCCTCGTTCACCGCGTCGAGGTGGGACGTCGCCTCGTCGAGGATGAGGACCGGCGCGTCCTTGAGGAACGCGCGCGCGATCGCCACGCGCTGGCGCTGGCCGCCCGAGAGCTGCATCCCGCGCTCCCCCACCACGGTGTCGACGCCCTCCGGCAGCGCCTCGATCAGATCGCCGAGGGAGGCGCGCTCGAGGGCCGCGCGCAGCTCCGCCCCGGTCGCCGTCGGGCGCGCGAGCAGCACATTGGCGCGCAGCGTGTCGTTGAAGAGATAGGTGTCCTGGGCGACGAGGGCAATCTCGCGACGCAGATCGTCGAGGTGCCACGCGCGCAGATCGTGGCCGGCGAGCCGGATCTCGCCGGCGTCCGGATCCCAGAAGCGCAGGCAGAGATGCGCGAGGGTGGTCTTGCCGGCGCCGGATGAGCCGACGAGCGCGACGGTGCTGCCGGCGGGGACGCTCAGTGACGTGCCCGCGAGCGCCGGCCGGCGGCGGCCGGGATAGGTGAACGTGACGCCGCGCAGCGCGAGCATGGCGCCGGTCGCCCGCGGACCCGGCACGCCGGGCCCGTCCCGCACCGCCACCGGCTCCACGTCGATCGCGTGCACGCGGCGCGTGGCGCCGAGCGTGTCCGCGAGCTGCCGGCCGACCTGGGCCACCTCCCACAGGGGGATGAAGGCCGACAGCGCGAGAAGCGTGAGCAGGGGCAGCATCGGCGCGTCGAGCCGGCCCGCGGCCACGAGCCAGGCACCCGCCGCGATGACCGCGAGACCGCCGCACCCGGTCACCGCCTCGTGCCACGCGTGCTCGCGCGTGAGATCGGCGAGGAACGGCATCCGTGCGGCGAGGTAGGCGCGGGCCCGCGCCGCCAGCTCCTCGCCCCGCGCGCGCTCGCGCTGGAACGCGACGATCTCCGCGATGCCCTGGATCGAGTCCACGGTGTGCGCGCTGAGATCGCCCGAGATCTCGCGCGCGCGCGAGCCGAGCCGGTCGATGCGGGCCCGGCGCAGCACGGGGCTCAGCGCCGCAGGGATCAGGAAGGGCAGGAGCGCCACCGCCAGCGGCCAGCCGAACGCGGCGAGGGTGGCCAGCACCGCCAGCGGCACGATGATCGCGACCAGCACCGGCGTGACCGTGTGCGCGAAGAAGTACTCGATCAGCTCGACATCGTGGGTGGCCACGGCCACGAGGTCCCCGCTCCGGCGCCGCGTGAGATACGCGGGCGCGAGCGCGTCGAGCGTACGGAAGAGCGCGAGCCGCATGTCGTTGAGCAGGCGGTAGGCCATGTCGTGCGCGAGCCACGACTCGAGCCAGTGGAGCAGCCCGGCGAGCGGCGCCGTCACCGCGAGCGCGATCAGGAGCACGCCGAACGGCGCTCCGTACTTCACCGCGCGCACGACGAGCGCGCTCAGCACGCCGACCCCGATGATCGCGGCGACGCGCGCGAGGCCGAGGACGAAGGTGGCGCCGAGGCGCGCACCGTAGCCGCGGATCATCCGCAAGAGGATCGGGAGCGCCCGGAGCCAGCCCACCTCCGCCGGGCGGACGACGCGCCCGTCGGCGCCCGGCGGTCCGGCGGGGGCGGCCTCGGCGCCGTCCGACTCGGCGCGCAGGCCGTCGACGGGCATCATCAGATCCGGCCGCGCGGCCGATTCCACCTGGGGACTCATGAGGCGCCAGTACGGACCCCGACGCGCCATCAGCTCGGCATGGGTGCCGCTCTCGGCGACGCGACCGTGGTCGAGCACCAGGATGCGATCGGCGCCGATCACGCTCGAGAGGCGATGCGCGAAGATCAGCGTCGTCCGGCCTTCCATCAGCCGGTCCAGCGCACCCTGGATGAGCGCCTCGCTCTCGGCGTCCACCGACGAGAGCGCCTCGTCGAGCACGAGGATCGGCGCGTCGCGCAGGAGTGCCCGCGCGATCGCGATGCGCTGGCGCTGGCCGCCGGAGAGCCGGACGCCGCGCTCGCCGACCACGGTGCGGTACCCCTCGGGCAGCCGCGCGATGAACTCGTGGGCGTTCGCGGCGCGGGCGGCGGCCTCGAGATCGCCGGGCGTGGCGTCCGGCTTGCCCATCCGCAAGTTGTCCTCGACGGTGCCGTGGAAGAGATAGGTGTCCTGGCTCACCACCGCGATGCGCCGGCGCAGCTCGGCGAGCGGGAGCTCGCGGATGTCGCGCCCGCCGATTCGAACGCACCCGCCATCAGGATCGTAGAAGCGGAGGAGCAGGCGGACGACGGTGGTCTTGCCGCTGCCGCTCCCGCCGACGAACGCCACGCGCTCGCCCGCGCCGACGCGGAAGGAGACGCCGTGGTGCGCGATGCGCCGCGCACCAGGATACGCGAACTTCACGTCCTCGAAGGTGACCGTGGACGGGAGCGCGGGCTGGTCAGCAGCGCGCGCGCTGTCGGTGATCGCCGGCCGCGCGCCGAGGATGTCGAGGATGCCTCGCGCGGCGGCGGTGCCGAGCATGCCGGCGTGCAGGAGCATGCGCAGCTCGCGGAGCGGCCGGAACACCTCGACCCCGAGCATCAGGATGACGAGCAGGGAGGCGAAGCCCATGGCGCCCGTGCTCACCCGCCACGCCCCGAGGGTGAGTGCCGCGGCCGCGCCGAGGGCCATGGCGGTGTCGGTGATCCCGCGGCCCATCGTGTTCGCGCCGAGGAGCCACATGGTGCTCCGGAAGAGATCGTGGCTCTTCTTCTCGAGCAGCCGCAGGCGCTCGCCGCTCTGGCCGAACGCCTTCAAGGTCGCGAGGCCCTGGAGCGCGTCCAGCAGCTCGGCGCCGAACGCCGCGTACGCGCGGTTGCGCGCGTAGCTGGCGGCGCGATCCCGCCGGTGCCAGAGCGCGGGCGCGATGAGCGTGACGAGCGCTCCGCCCACGAGCACGGCGGCCACGGGCAGGTCGACGAAGGCGACGAAGGCAAAGATGAGGAGCGGGGTAGCCGTGGCGACGACGAGCTGCGGCAGGAACTGGCCGAAGTACACCTCGAGCTGCTGGACGCCTTCCACCATCGACGTGGCGACGGGGCCGGTGCGCTCGTGCGTGAGGTACGCGGGCCCGAGGCGCACGAGGTGGTCGTAGAGCCGCTGGCGGAGCCGCGCCTGCACGCGGAACGCGGTGTGGTGCGCGATCATCGTGCGCGCGTATTCGACGAACGACCGCGCGGCGATCACCAGGGCGGCGGCGGCGATCGGGAGCGCGAGCGCCGACGGACCGGCGCCGGCGAACACGCGCGCGAGGAGCCAGCCGAGCAGCGCGAGCCGGGCGATGCCGAGCACGACGCCGACGAGCCCGAGCGCGGCCGATGCGACGACGCGCGACCGCAAGCCGGACGTGAAGCCCAGGAGCGTTCGATCGAGATACACGTCCGGCGCTATGACTCGTGCACGGCCGCGAGGACCGACGGCAGGGCCGCCAGCACCTCCCGGAGGCACTGGCGAATACGGGCGATGTTCTCCTCCGCCTTCTCGGGGATTCCCCCCCGTGACACCTGGGCGATGAACTCCTCGACGGCGAGCGCCTGCGCGCTCTGGCCGACTCCGCGTCCTGGTCTTCCGCTTCCGACTCTACCCTGTATATTGGATCGATGAGCTCTCATGGCGACTTGAAAGCGCTCTTCCTGCTCGATCCGGACATCGTCTTCCTGAATCACGGCTCCTACGGTGCGTGCCCGCGACCGGTGTTCGAGGAGTACCAGCGGTGGCAGCGCGAGCTGGAACGGCAGCCGGTAGAGTTTCTCGGCCGGCGGTCGCGTCCCTTGCTGGGCGAGGCTCGTCGGGCACTCGCCGAGTACTTGCGTGTGGCCGCCGACGAGGTCGTGTACTTCCCGAACCCGACTACGGCGATCAACATGGTGGCACGAAGCCTCGAGCTCGGGCCGGGCGACGAGATCCTGACGACCGATCACGAGTACGGTGCCATGGACCGGACGTGGACCCTGCTCTGCGAGAAGGCCGGGGCGCGCTACGTTCGTCACCCGATCCCGCTGCCCGTGACCAGCCATGAGGCCGTCGTCGACCGCCTGTGGGGCGCGGTGACGCCGCGCACCCGGGTCGTCTTCCTCAGCCACATCACCAGCCCGACGGCGCTCACGTTTCCGGCGGCGGAGATCTGCCGGCGCGCGCGGGCCGCCGGCATCCTGAGCATCGTCGACGGAGCGCACGCGCCCGGGCAGCTCGAGCTCGACCTGACCGCCCTCGGAGCCGACGTCTACACCGGCGCCTGTCACAAGTGGCTGTGCGCGCCCAAGGGATCGGCGTTCCTGTACGCCCGGCGCGAGGTCCAGCCCCGGCTCGAGCCGCTGGTCGTGAGCTGGGGCTGGGGGAACGAGACGATCCCGCCGCGTCCGGGCATGGGGGAGACGCCGTTCATCAGCAGCCACCAGTGGCAGGGCACGCGCGATCTCGCCGCCTTCCTGGCCACGCCGGCCGCCATCCGGTTCCAGGCGGAGCACGACTGGCCGGCCCTGCGCCGAGCCTGCCGCGTCCTCGCCGCCGAGACGCGCAGGCGTATCGAGGCCCTGACCGGGCTCGAGCCTGTGTGCCCGGACTCACCGGAGTGGTTCACGCAGCTCGTGGCCGCACGCCTGCCCGCGGACCTCGACGCCGAGCGCGTCAAGGCGCGGCTATGGGAGGAGTTCCGGGTGGAGGCCCCTCTCATGCAGTGGAACGGGCTCACGCTGATCCGGGTGTCGTTCCAGGGCTACAACTCGGAGGCCGACGCCGATGCGCTCGTGAAGGCGCTGGGGCACTGCCTCTGAGGGAGCGCGGTGGGGCGTTTCGGCTCGCTGCAGCTCGTCCGGTGACGGCGGATGGATACCTCAGCGCTTCTCGGCCGGCGTCGCCGTCGCCGGCCCCATACCCCAGACCTGGATGACGGTCTCCTCGTCCTTGGCGCCGTCGTAGTGGACCTTGCCCCCGTAGTGGATGACGTAGCTTCCCGCGGGCGCCGGCACCGTGCTGTCCGGATCGAACGTCTCGCCGGTTCCCATCCACCAGGTGCCGGACACGACCACGAAGAAGCGGTCGTTCGGATGGAAATGCGGCCGGCTCATGTTCCCGGGGAACCATCGGATGCGCACGACGTACGGGCCCGGCTTGCTCGGGTCTCCGAACAGCACGGCCTGCTCGTTCGTTCCGGCCGCGTTCCGGACCCACTTGATCTCGGACGGGGTCTTGAAGTCCACCGCGGTGCGGTCGATGTCGGCAGCATGGCCCGAAGGCACGGCCATCGTCACGCCGAGAAGAGCCAGCGAGAGCACCCCGATCATTCGCCAGATGTGGCTCCTTGCCATCCTCGCCTCCTTGTTCAGCGCTATGACTCGTGCACGGCCGCGAGGACCGACGGCAGGGCCGCGATTCTACTGCGCGTTTCCCTCGGGGGCCGCCCTTACGGACCGGGAGGTGGGTGGCTCAGATGGCGCGGCGGAGGCCGCCGTCCGGTTCCCCTCCAGGCTCCGCAGTCACGGCAGAAGGGCGGCGACGCGGATGCGGGCTCGGGGCGCGGCCAGAGGCGTGACGACCGCGTTGCGCCGCAGCAGCCGGACCGAGTCGTACTTCCAGCCGCCGTGGCCCGATGGGGCGCGCACCGGCTCCCGGTAGACCTCCAGCACCTCGTCGACCAGGTTGACCACCCAGTAGTCGGTGATCCCCGCCCGCGCGTACAGGCCGCCCTTCCGCAGGCGGTCGAGCGCGAGCGACGTGTCAGCGACCTCGACGACCAGCACGGGCCGAGAGGGATGGGCGGCCAGGTAGTCTCGAAGGCGACCGGGCACGACGACGACGTCGGGCTCGGGCTCCGACTGCTCGTCGAGAGCGATCGGCTTCTCCTCACGCACGTGGTAGGCGCGGCCGCACGCCTTCTCGAGCGCGGCGCGCACGAGACCGACGACCGTGGCGTGGCGCCCGCCTTGCGGCTCCCGGGCGACGAGCAGGCCGTCGAGCAGCTCGATCCGATCCTCCGGGCCGAAGATGCCCGCCTCGACCAGACGGTCGTATCGGGCCCGTGGCATCCGCCAGAGAGGAAGAGGTGGCGCCTTCATCGCTGTCGCCACGATACGGCAACCGCGACCCGTGCTCAACGTCTCTCGCCGCGTATCCCTCCGAAGACGTTGACGTGCTCGCAGGCCGCCGATACGATGCGCGCGATGGCGGACTCCGAGACCGCTCGCAGCGAGGTGTTCGACGCCTCCGCGCGGGTCACCCCCCTGGCGACGCCGGGAGCGAGTATCCCCGTCTCGCAGCTCCTCCCCTGAGCGGCCGCCACCCCGTGATGCAGGCGCGGGGCGCTCGGCTCGGCCTTCTCTGCGTGCCACGCTCGGTGGCGTCGGCGGTGGACGACGCGCGCCTGGCCGAGGATGTCGGCTTTTCGCTCGTCGGCATCGCCGACAGCCAGTCGGTCTTCCGCGAGCTGTACGTGACGATGGCGCTCTGCGCACAGGCGACCCGGCGCGTGCGCCTCGGTCCGTCGGTGACGAACCCGGTGACGCGGCATCCCGCCGTGGCGGCGTCGGGGATCGCGTCCATCGACGAGATCGCTCCCGGCCGCGCGTTCTTCGGGATCGGCTCCGGCGACAGCGCGATCCTCACCCTGGCCGAGCGGCCGGCGACGCTTGCCGACATGCGCGCGTACGTCGGCGCGGTACGCGCGTTGCAGACGAAGGGCGAGGCGGTGTGGAACGGCAGGACCACGCGGCTCACGTGGGCGACGCGCGCGGTGCCCATCTACCTCTCGGCGGAAGGCCCGCGCACGCTCGAGCTGGCCGGCGAGATCGCGGACGGTGTCATCGTGAACGTCGGCCTCGAGCCCTCGCTGGTGCGCGACGCCGTGGCTCACGTCCACGCCGGCGCCAGGCGGGCCGGACGGGATCCGTCCGCCATCGATCTGTGGACACTCGTGCGCGTGAACGTCACCAACGACGTGGCCGCCGGCATCGAAGAGATCAGGATGGAGCTCGCATCCAACGCGCACCACGTCTTCCGGTTCACGCTGGAAGGCAAGCACGTGCCCGGCGATCTCGCCGACGCGATCCGCCGCGTGCAGAAGGGCTACCAGCCGGCCGCCCACGAGGCGCTCGGGCCGAGCCCGAACGCTCGGCTCCTCGACGCCGAGCCCGCCCTCCGGGCGTATCTGGCACACCGCTTCGCCGCCGTCGGGCCCGCCGCGGTCTGCGTGGAGAAGCTGCGCGGGGTGGTGGAGGCGGGCATCGACGGCTTGCTGGTGACCGGTTTCGTCGCCGATCGCGCGCGGCTGATCCGGGCGCTCGGGGAGCACGTGCTGCCGCATCTGACCGCCCGATGACGACGTCGACCGCCTTTCGAGCATGGGCGGAGGCTTCATCCCATGAAGCAAGCGCAGCGGCCCGTCCTGCGTCGCTGGACGCGCCACGAGTACGAGCGGTTGATCGACCACGGCTTCGTCGACGAGGACGACCCGATCGAGCTGCTCGATGGGTTGTTGCTCGTGAAGGAGCCGCAGCACAGCCCGCACAGGACGGCGGTGCTTCTCGTGGCGAAAGCGGTGGAGCGGGCCGATCATCCTCGACGACCGGTCCGAGCCGGAGCCGGACGTCTGCGTCGTCCGTGGCTCGCCGCGTGATTACGTCGATGCGCATCCGTCGAGCCCGGCGCTCATCGTCGAGGTCGCGCAATCGGGCATGCGCATGGCCCGCGGACGGAAGGCCGCGGCCTATGCACGCGCGCGGATCGCGGACTACTGGATCGTGAACCTCATCGATCGCGTGCTCGAAGTTCATCGCGAGCCGGCGAGACCGGGCCCGGCCCGGCGGCACTGGGGCTACGCGGCGATCGAGACGCTCGGCGCCGACGCCACCATTGCGCCGCTTGCTGCGCCGTCCGCGGGCATTCGCGTCGCCGATCTCCTGCCGTAGGCTCGCTTTCCTCAGCGGGCGCCCTGCCGTATCGTCCGGTCGTGGTCGTCCACCTCGTCGACGGGACGTACGAGCTGTTCCGCCACTTCCTCTCGCCGGCGGCGACCTTCGACAGCGGCCGGGGATCGCACGAGGTGCTCGATTCAGCGCGCGCCGATGTTGCCGTGGTCGGCCAGCACCTGGGCGACGCAGGCGGTCACCCTCACGCCGGTCGGCAGGTCGATGAACTCGTTCGGCCCGTGGGCGTTCGAGCCGGGGCCCATCACGCCGGTGACGAGGAACTGCGCCTGGGGAAACCGCTCGCCGAGCATGCTCATGAACGGGATGGAACCGCCGAGGCCGTCGAACATCGGCGGCGCGCCGAAGTACGCTCTCGCCGCCCGCTGCACGGAATCACGTAGCCAGCCGGCCGTCACGGGCGCATTCCAGCCGCTGCCCGGCCGCTCGCCGGTCGAGAACGTCACCCGCGCGCCGTAGGGCGGCTCGGCCTCCAGCACCTCCTTCAAGCGCCGCGCGGTCCCGGCGGCGTCCGCGGTGGGCGGCAGGCGCAGTGACAGCTTCACGGAGGTCTTCGGGCGCAGCACGTTGCCGGCGTCGGCCAGCGCGGGCATGCCGTCGACGCCGGTGACGGCGAGCGCGGGCCGCCACGTGTTGTTGAGCAGCGCCTCCACCGGATCGAGCGTCACCGGGCGCATGCCCGGCACGAACGGGAAGCGACGCCAGACCTCCTCGCCCAGGACCGCCGCCACCGCGCGCACCTCGGCCAGCCGCTCGGGCGGGATCTCCACGTGGCACTCGCGAAGCAGGATCTCGCCCGTGCGCTCGTCTTCCAGCCGGCCCAGGACCTGCCGCAGGATGCGAAAGCTCGAGGGGACGATGCCGCTGGCGGCGCCCGAGTGGACGCCCTCCCCCAGCACCTCCACGGTCAGCGTGCCGCTCAGCACCCCGCGCAGCGACGTGGTCGCCCACAGATGGGCGTAGTCGCCGCAGCCCGAGTCGAGGCAGACGACGAGGCCCGGCCGGATGCGATCGGCCAGCTGCTCCACGTAGGCCGGCAGGTCAGGGCTGCCGCTCTCCTCGGACGCCTCGATCAGCACGACGCAGCGGGCGTGGGGGACGCCCTGGGCCTGGAGCGCCTCGATGGCGGTGAGGGCGGCGAAGGCGGCGTAGCCGTCGTCGCCCGCGCCACGGCCGAACAACCGGTCGCCGCGGCGGACGGGGATCCACGGCCCGCCGTCGGCGGCCCAGCCGACCATCTCCGGCTGCTTGTCGCAGTGGCCATAGAGCAGGACGGTCTCGCCGCCCGCGCCCGGCGTCTCCATGACGATGACGGGCGTGCGGCCCTCGAGGCGGAGGACATCGATCGTCAACCCCTCGATCTTCCGCCGACGGGCCCAGTCGGTGATGAGGGCCACGGCGCGGTCGATGTGGCCGTGCTCCGCCCACCTGGGGTCGTACATGGGCGACTTGGCGGGGATGCGGATGTACTCCGTGAGGGCGGGGACGATGTCGTCGTCCCACGCCCGCTGGACGAAGGCGCGGGTGCGGTCGCGGTCGATGATCATGGCCCCAATACTATCCGCAATGCCGTGGACCAGCGTCGCCTTGTCGCCGGAGCGGCCGGCGAGCCACGTTGCACCGGGCATAGCGGAACGGGCCGCTACGCCGCGCG
>CAZWXA010000118.1:0-9970 GCA_964637755.1 uncultured bacterium
GCCGCCGTCGAAGTAGCCGAGCGCGGCCTTGCCGCCACGGTTGCTGACCTCGACGAGCGCAACCCCACGCCCCCTCGACGGATCCTTCGGCCGCAGGGCCATGAAGTTCGCGCTCGCCTCCACCAGGCCTCGGGCGTTGCGCGGCGCCCTGTCCAGGTCGACGATGCGCGAGTTGGCGGGATTCGCCGGGTCGAAGACGAAGTCGATCGTGCCCGCGAGCTTCTCGTACGCTCCGGCCCCGCCGAACGGCCTGCCCTGCAGCACGTCCTCGCGCGACTCCACCGTCACCCGCGCGACCTCCGCTCCGGCATGCGATGCGAGGAGGCTCGACGCGAGCGGAACGAGGGCCAGGGCGACGGCGCACGCGGCGTGGACGCCCGCGCTCAGACCTTCAAGGCGGCCGCAGCGTTCGGGCCGCGGTAGACGTAGGGCTCCACCTCGCCCTGCTCGGCGCGCGCCGCCTCGATCAGCCCGTGGGTCGGCGCCTTGATGCACACGGGGTCGGTCGCCGACGCGTCGCCGGTCAGGAAGTAGGCCTGGCAGCGGCAGCCCCCGAAGTCGATGTCGCGCCGCTCGCAGCTCTGGCAGGGCTCGGGCATCCACGAGTGGCCGCGGAAGTGGCCCAGGCCCTTAGGCGACGCCCAGATCTCGGCGAGGGGGCGGGTGCCCACCTTCTCGAAAGTCAGTCCGGGGATCGAGTGGGCAACGTGGCAGGGCAGCGCCAGCCCACCCGGGCTCACCAGGATGAAGCGCCGCCCCCAGCCGTCCATGCAGGACATGGGGAAGTCGCGGTAGTAGTCCGGGTAGACGAACAGGACCTCCATCCGGCCCTTCAGTCGCTCCCGCGCGGCGAGGGCGACCTCTCGAGCCCGCTCGAGCTGCTCGCGCGAGGGCAGGAGCGCCTTCCGGTTCACGAGCGCCCACCCGAGGTACTGCGTGTTCGCCAGCTCGAGCCGGTCCGCCGACAGCTCCTCCGCGAGCGCGATGACCTCCGCGACGTGATCGAGGTTGTCGCGGTGCAGGACGGTGTTGATCGTCAGCGGAAGGCCCAGGTTCTTGACCCAGCGCGCCACCTGGAGCTTCCGCTCGAACGAGCGGAGGCCCGCGATCCGGTCCGACTCCACGGGCTTCACGTCCTGGATGGAGAGCTGCACGTTGTCGAGCCCGAGGTCGCGGAACCGCGCCAGGCGCTCCTCGGCGAGCGGGATGCCGCTCGTGATGAGGTTGGTGTAGAGATCGAGGGCCTCGGCCTTCTCGATCATCTCCTCGAGGTCGCTCCGGATGAGCGGCTCGCCGCCCGTCAGGTTGAGCTGCACGACGCCAAGCTCCTCGGCCTCCTCGAACACGCGCAGCCAGGTCGCGGTGGGAAGCTCCTCGTCGTGGCGCGCGTAGTCGAGCGGGTTGGAGCAGTAGACGCAGCGAAGCGGGCACCGGTAGGTCAGCTCGGCGATCAGCGTGTAGGGACGGTAGTCCGCGTTCATACGTCTCCCTGCATGAGGCCGCGCTCGGCCATCGCGTGGAGGAACTCCATGACCTGACGTTCAAGGGCGTCGCGCGTCTCGGTCGTGTATTTCTCGGCGAGCCGCTCGACGATGGTGCTGGCGGTGTTCTCGCCGGTGCAGAGCCGCACGATGTCGGCGGCCGTCGGGCTCAGCACGAGCCCTTTCTCCGGGTACAGGAGCATGTACCGCTCATCCTTCCGGTCGAAGCGGAGCCGGACCTTCGGGGCGAGCCGGGGGCGGCTCTCGGTCGAGATCATGCGCGTCCGCCCGAGGGCCCCCAGCCGGGGTCCACGTAGGCCACGTAGACGCAGTCGAGCAGGTGCCAGAGGATCTCCGTCTTCCGGATCAGCGCCGCCAGGCACTTCTCCTGCAGCTCATAGGTCGTCGCCCGCGCCGTGATCCAGTCGATGGCCTCCTCGGAGTCGCGCCGGGCTCGCGGCACGCGCGACCGGAAGTAGCCCAGCATGTCCGGGCTCACCCATGGGTAGTGCGTCTCCCAGGCCAGGATACGCCGGGTCATGATGTCCGGGGCAAACGCCTCGGTCAGCGAAGAGGCCACGGCCTCGAGCAGGCTCCGCTCCTGGACGAACTGCACGTAGTTGTCGCAGGCGAAGCGCACCCCGGGCAGGACGGAGCGGCAGCTCGCGACCTCCTCGGCGTCGAGCCCCACACCCTCGGCCAGATGGATCCAGAGCGCCAGGCCCCCTTCGCCCTCCTTCTCGCCATCGTGATCGCGGATGCGATGGATCCACATCCGGCGGAAGGCCGGGTCGTCGGACTTCCCGACGATGAGCGCGTCCTTGATGGGAATGCGGGTCTGATAGTAGTAGCGGTTCAGCACCCACTGCTGGAGCTGGAGCTTGGTGAGCTTCCCCTCGTGCATGAGCACGTGGTAGCGGTGATGATCATGGTAACGGGCTGCGCCCTCGCGCTTGATCCGGTCGACGAAGGCCTCGCGGCCGAGCGCGGGCCGCTCCGTTGCGGCGGTCATAGACGAGCCTCCCTGCAGAGCCGATTCTACCTCAACGCAACACAGCCCTTCTCCCCGGCCGGAGCCGGAGGAAGGGCTGTGAGCTGAACCCCGTACAGACAGAACCGCGCCGGACTAGATCCCGGAGAAGTCGTCCTGGTACGAATTGATCTCGGCGTCCATCTTGACTTCGACGAACTCTGGCTTGGTCCACTCCATTGTCAGCTCACCTCCCCGTGGATTTAGCAGCTACGCTGATAGTCAACGGAAGCACGTCCCATGCCAGTCACGACATCAGCACAAAGTAGCGAAAACATGGAATGACTGCTCTCATGCTCGCTGCGGCCTTTCGCGCACTGGGTGAGATAGCTCACCCAGAGTGAGTCTGAAGGCCTAGCCCCGGACTAGCCTCCGCTAGAGGGAGACTTCCAGGCCGTCGACGGCCACCTCGCAGCCCGCAGACTCGACCGCCAGACGCTCCGGCGAGTCATCCCTGAGGATCGGGTTGGTGTTGTTGATGTGGATGTAGATGCGCCGGGCCGCGCGGAGCCCCGCGAGGACCTTCAGGCTCCCGCCCTCGCCACCGATGGTCATGTGGGCGAGATCCTCGGCGGTCTTGGCCATGAGCCCCGGGCCGGACAGCTCGTCGCTGGACCAGAAGGTGCCGTCGAAGAACACGACATCCGCCCCGTCGAGGGCCTCCCGCACCGCGGGGGTCATCGTGCTGACCGCCGAGAAGTAGGCGAGCACCCGTCCCGTCGATCCCTCGCGGATCCTCAGCCCGACGTTGTCTTCCGGATCGGGGGTGGTCAGGCCTTCGAGGTGCACCGGGAGCTTGCCCGGCGACGCGACGGGCTCGACCGTGAGCCCGCTCGGCGCGCCCTCGAGCCCGGCCAGCTCGTCCTCGCGCCCGGCCTTCAGGCTCCGCCAGGTCACCTGGCCCGGGAAGCGCTGCAGAGTCCGGTAGAAGACGTTCCGCTCCGCGATTCCCTCCCGCACCCGGTCAGTCGAGTAGACGACGATGGGATGGGCCTCTCGCAGGGAGAAGATGCCGAGGCAGTGATCGAGGTCCCCGTTGGTCAGGAGCACGGCCTCGACGGGCGTGTGGCGGGCTCGCTTCGGGTGCAGTCCCCGGAAGCTCTCGATCTGGTGCCGGATCTCCGGCGACGCGTTCAGGAGGAACCAGCTCTCGCCGCCGGCGCTGACGGCGAGCGAGTCCTGCATTCGCGGCACCGCCTTGATCGTCCCCTCCCGGACTCCCCGGCAGTTGCCGCATCCGCAATTCCACTGCGGAAAACCTCCCCCCGCCGCCGCCCCCAGAACCCGAACTCTCACGCCGGCCCCCTTTCCACTTCTGATCTACTTCTGACCGCCCTCATCCTGCGCCTGCGCCTGGCGACGCTTGGCCTCCTCGTCGCGAAGGAAGGCGATGATCTGCCAGATCTCGTCGCCCGTCAGGCTCGCCGCGAACGCGCCCATCTGGGTCCCGGCCAGTCCCGCCGAGATCGTGACGAAGAGGCTGGCGTTCGATCCACCGTGCTTCCAGTGACCGCAGATCAGGCACGGCCCCTTGGCGCCCTTGCCACGCGTGCCGTGGCAGAAGGTGCAGCGCTCGGAGAAGCGGTCCCGACCCTTCTCGATCGCCTCCACCTGGCCCTCGTACGGGTTCTTCATGTCCATCCGCTGCTGCGCCCTCGCGACTGCCGGAGCCTGCCACGGGCTCCAGAGGGCCAGGGCCAGGGTCGAAGCGAACAACCCGCCGGCGACCGACGACCTCAGCAGTGACCGAACGCGGAGCCGCATGTCAGAACCTCGTCTTCACTCGAAGGGGGGGAAGAAGGGCATGCCGTAGCGCTCCACGATCTCCTTCAGCTTGCCGTTCTGGAGCAGCGCGCCGATCGAGTCGTCGAGGAACTGCTTCATCGCCGCCTCGTCCTTGGGGACGGCGATGGCGACGTTCCAGCGGAGCGCGGGTTCCGGAGTATAGCCCGGCACGGCCCGGAAGGCCCCAGCGGGGAACTCGGTGCGCGCCTGGGCCAGGGTAGGGGACCAGACCAGGCCGGCATCGATCTCGCCCTGGACCATCGCCTTGATGATCTCGCGGTTGCGCAGGTAGAGCCCCCGCTCGTACCCGTTGTCGAACAGGTAGGCGTCGACCGGAGTCGACATCGGCACGCCTATCTTGGTCTTCTTGAGGTCTTCGAGCCGCGTGGCGCCGGCCACCGGTCCCTGGACCACGAGCACGTACCCGAGTCCCAGGTACGGCCGCGTCAGCGCCAGCTTCTTCTCCCGCATCTCCTCGTCCGAGTCCCCCCCGATCGGGAGGCCGATGAAGAAGTCGCACTTCTTCTGCATGATCGAGGTCCGGAGCGCGCGCCCGAGTCCCCCGCGAGTCCCCGTATCCGCCCAGAAGAAGGCCGCCCGCATGCCACCCCTCTGCGCGATCGCCCGGACGATCTCGACGTCGAACCCGGGCGGATCGAAGCTGTTGGACGAGAACGGGTAATTGTAGGGATCCGCGCACGCGGTCAGCGCGTTCTTCGACTTGGCCCGCGCGAGCGCGTCCTGGTCCTCCGCCGTCGCGAGACCCGCGCAGATCGCCAGTGCCACCGTCACGACCGAAACTGTCAACGCTCGCTTCACGTTCGCTCCTGTGCGAGAAAAAGGGGAGGGCGGACTTGCCGCCCTCCCCTCTCGCGTCAGACCACTCCCGAAGTTAGTCGGACAGCCCGAAGACGAAGAGACCGCCTCCCTTGGACTGCTTCTTGTACCACTCGCTGTAGAACAGCGGCCACAGGCCACCACCACCCGGCCCAACGACGATGGCGACGTACTGCCGCCCGCCCGCCGTGTACGTCGTCGGATTGCCGTGGATACCGGTGCCGACATTGTACTGCCAGAGCGACTCACCCGTGTCGTCCTTCACCGCGGTGAACATGCCCTCGGGATCGCCGAAGAACGCCAGACCGCCAGCGGTCGACAGCAGACCCGACGTCGCGGGCGTGCTCTGCGGGCGCGTCCAGACGAGCTTGCCGGTGGCCGCGTCGAAGGCCTTGATGGCGCCGCTGCCCGGGTTCAGCCTGATGACCTTGGCGCCGAGATACCACTCGCCCCGTTTCCACTCCATCTTCTTGGCCTGCAGGTCCATCGAGAAGTCATAGACCGGCACGTAGACGAGGCCCGTGCGATGGCTGTAGGAAACCGGATGCCATTCCTTGCCGCCGTCCAGAGTCGGCGCGATGTCGCGCGTCACCTGGTCGTAGACCACGTCCTTCTCGGGCCAGTTCATGATGGGCCGGCAGTTCGGGCCCCACGCCTTGACCCAGTTGACGCGACCGAGCGGCACCACCCAGTTGCACTTGCCGTTCGTCCGGTCGATCGAGTAGAGGTGGCCGTTCCGGTCGCCATGCAGCCACACCTTCTTGCCGGCAACGTCGGCCAGCACGACTTCGTTCACGCCGTCGTAGTCGTACGGGTCGTTCGGCGTGTACTGGAAGTGGAACTTCATCTTGCCGGTGTCGGGGTCGAGGGCGAGCGTGGTGTTCGTGTAGAGGTTGTCGCCCGGCCGGACGTGCCGGTCGAAGTCGGGACCCGGGTTGCCCACCGGCCAGTAGAGGGTGTTGTTCTCCTTGTCGTACGAGCCGGTGATCCACGCCGACCCGCCGCCGTACTTGTAGGACTCGCCGCCCCAGGTCTCGACGCCGGGCTCACCAGCCGCCGGGACGGTGTAGGTCTTCCACACCTGGTTGCCGGTGTCGGCGTCGAACGCCGCGATCCAGCCGCGCACGCCGTACTCGGCCCCGGCCGTGCCGATGATGATCTTTCCGCGCAGGGCGGCCGGCATCAGGGTGAAGCTCTCGGAGTAGGTGTAGTCGCCGGCCTGCTTGTCCCAGACCACTTTGCCCGTGGCGTTGTTCAGCGCCACCAGGTGCGCGTCCAGGGTGGCCAGGTACACCTTGTCCTTGTACGCCACCATGCCCCGGTTGTTGACGTCGCAGCAGAGGTGGGGATAGACGTCGGCCGGCAACTCGCGCTCGTACTTCCACATGATCCGGCCGGTGGCCCCGTCGAGGGCCCAGGCGCGGTTGAAGGAGGAGGTCACGTAGACGACGCCGTTGACGACGACGGCCTGGCTATTCTGACCTTCCAGCACGCCGAAGGAGAGGTTCCACTTCGGAACCAGCTTCTTGACGTTCATCGCGTTGACCTGGGTCAGCGGGCTGTACCGCGTGCCCTGGTAGTCCCGGCCGTAGTGCAGCCAGTTGTTCGGATCCTTGTCCGCGTTCAGCAGCATGTCGTCCGTGACATAGTTCGGATGCTGGATGGCCTCGAGCTCGTCGACGCCCTGCGCCTGGACCGTCGCCGGCCATGGCACCTGGCTCGCGACCAGGCCGATCATGAGGCTCGCAACCAGTGCGAGACACTGAAGTGATCTGCGGGTCATTCGTCTTCCTCCTGGTGTTGCTGCTCGCCGTTCGTTGTCCCTCCCTGGGATTTTCCAGCGAGGGACTGTCTTACCGAGAGGTGCCGCAGGCGCCGGTTGCCCGCGGTCCGTGTAATCGTCCGCATCCCCCCCTTTGTAGTGGTGATATTCCCGCTCTGACCGGCCGTTCGACACTGATCCGCTGCCCGCCGACGTCCGCGGATCCGGTCCCCTCCCCGGGAAAGCACCGCCCGCGTCATCGCGTGGGCCGCGCCGGGGACGAGCAGTCTACAGACCGGGTCGGATGTACGGGAAGGCTGCGCCGGACAGACAGCGGTTCTGATGGCCCATGCACTGTTTGACGGGCGGCATGCTAGTCTGAACCCTGGGAGTTGTCAAGCAAGAACCCGAGCGCCCCCGAGCCTGCCGGGACCGGCGGCGACCGACTCCGAGGCACCCCGCTACCACCCCCGCGACCGCCGCGCTACCGGCGCTGGGTGATGTCGATCAGCTGCTGGACGAAGGGTCTGACGACCACGCCCGACGGCGGCGCGAACTGGCCTTGAGCCCGGACCTGAGCGGCCGGGCCATCGCCTTGATACAGTGTTCTCGGGTCGAGCGGCGCGGTCACCTCGGCGTCCACGGACTGACTCGCCGCCTCCGCCCGCGAGCCAGCCGCGGTCGTGTCAGCGAGCTCTTCATCGGCGAGCACCTGCTTCTGGGCGATCGCCGGCCTGCTCGCGAGGAGCACCATCATCAGAAAGGCGAGGAGCGGGACCACCAGCTTGCTCATCGGCAGCGTGCTCATCGGGATTCACCTCCGCCTGGCGTGACCGACTGCCCGCCGGGCCGTGCCAAGACCCTAGGGATTCCGGAGCGCCCTGTCAAGGCCCTCGCGGGGCGGGGCTCCCGCCGGACGGTCTGCTCGACGGCCTTGCCAACGTCCGTGCGGATGGGTTTAATGTCGCCGCGAGTCGACATCGAACTCCGAGGGACCGGGAGCCGGGAGGGGACGAGGCCATGACACCGAGCGTTGACGTCCACGAGAGCCTGTACAGCACGATGGTCCGCATCCGTCGCTTCGACGAGAAGGTCGTCGATCTCTTCAATTCCGGAGAGGTCAAGGGCACCGCCCACAGCTACGTGGGTCAGGAAGCCGTCGCCGCGGGCGCCTGCGCCAACCTCCGGGCGGACGACTACATCGTCGGCAACCACCGCGGCCACGGGCACTGTCTCGCCAAGGGCGCACGGGTCGACCTGATGATGGCCGAGCTGATGGGCCGCGCAACCGGCTACTGCCGCGGGCTCGGCGGCTCGATGCACATCGCGGCGCTCGACCTCAATATCCTCGGCTGCAACGGGATCGTCGCCGCCGGGGTGCCGCTCGGCGCCGGAGCCGCGCTGGCGTCCAGGATCCGCGGGACCGATCGGGTCGCCGTCACCTTCTTCGGCGACGGCGGCGCCAACCAGGGCGTCGTCCACGAGACGATGAACCTCGCGGCGGTCTGGAAGCTTCCCTTCATCTTCCTCTGCGAGAACAATCAGTACGCGCTGTCGACCGCCTCGGCGCGCACGACCGCCGGCGAGACCATTGCCAAGCGCGCCGCCGGCTACTCGATCCCCGGGGTCCGGGTCGACGGAAACGACGTCCTCGCGGTGCACGAGGCGGTCAAGACCGCCGTGGCGCGGGCTCGCGCGGGCCAGGGCCCCACCTTCATCGAGGCCGTCACCTATCGCTGGGGCGGCCACAGCATGCGGGCGAACCTCCCCGACTACCGGACCAAGGAGGAGGAGCGCGAGTGGATCGAGCGCGACCCGATCGCCCGCTACGCCGCCTGGCTCGTCGACGGCAAGCTCGTGACGGCCCTCCGGCTCAAGGAGCTGCAGGAGGCCGTCGAGGTCGAGCTCGACCAGGCGGTGAAGTTCGCCACCGAGAGCCCGGAGCCGACCGTGGAGCTGATGGAGTCGTCGGTCTATGCACCCCACGCGGAGCTGAGCGAGCCCGCCGACCGGACTGGCCGGTCGCTCACGATGGCCGAGGCGCTCAACGAGGCGCTCCACCAGGAGATGGGCCGCGACGAGCGCGTCTTCGTCATGGGAGAGGACGTCGGCCTGATCGGCGGCATCTTCCAGGTGACCCGGGGTCTCCGCGACCGGTTCGGCGAGGATCGCGTGCGCGACACGCCGATCTCCGAGGCCACGTTCGTCGGCGCGGGCGTGGGCGCGGCCATCGCCGGGTTGCGCCCCGTGGTGGAGATCCAGATCTGGGACTTCATCGCGATGACGATGGACCAGGTCGTGAACCAGGCGGCGAAGTTCCGCTACATGCTGGGCGGGACGCCCACCGTGCCGCTCGTCATCCGAGGCCCCCAGGGCGGCGGGATCCGCCTGGCCGCGCAGCACTCGCAGAGCCTCGAGGCGTGGTTCGTCCACGTCCCGGGCCTCGTCGTCGTCGCACCCTCGACCCCGTACGACGCGAAGGGGCTCCTGGCCGCCGCCATCCGGGACGACAACCCCGTGATCTTCCTCGAGCACAAGATGCTCTACCCGACGAAGGGCGAGGTGCCCGAGGAGGCGTACGCGATCCCGCTCGGCAAGGCCGACGTCAAGCGCGAGGGCCGGGACGTCACCGTGATCGCCACCCAGATGATGGTCCAGCGCGCCCTCCAGGCCGCGCTCGAGCTGGAGAAGGAGGGGATCAGCATCGAGGTGGTCGACCCGCGCACGCTGGTCCCGCTCGACGAGGCGACGCTCCTCGAGTCGGTGCGGAAGACCCACCGCGCGGTCGTTGTCCACGAGGCGGTGAAGCGCGGTGGGTTCGGCGCCGAGGTCGCCGCGGTCCTGATGGAACAGGCGATGGACGACCTCGATGCCCCGGTCGTCCGGGTCGCCGCGCGGAACGTGCCGATGCCCTACAACGACAGCCTGGAGAAGGCGACGATCCCCTCGCGCGAGGACATCCTGGCCGCGGTCCGCGGGCTCGTCGGGGCCTAGGACACTCGGAGGGGGGCTCCGCCCCCCTTCCGAACCTCCCCCCGGCTCAGCTCGGCGCGATTCCGGCCGCCGGCGTGCTCC
>CAZWXA010000119.1:0-9905 GCA_964637755.1 uncultured bacterium
GTGCGGGACGCGTTCGGCTTCTCCCGCCCCGCCCCGCTGCCGGATTCCGAGCCTGGCCTCCCGCCGGACGTGGTGATCGACGAGTGGCTGGCCGACCTTGTGCTGCGCCTGGCGCTCACCGAGACCTACGAAGCGTACGGCCAGCCGACCGACTTCCCCTTCGCGCCGCTGCTTCCGGACCCACCCTACCGGGCGCACTGCGTGGGGTTCCTGAAACGTTGGCTGAAGGACGGCTCGGCCGCGGCCGACTACCACCGGCTGGTCCGGCGGGTCGAGCGCGACCACGATCTCTCCGCCTGGGCGAAGGGTCGCGCCGGCACCTCGTTCGCCTTCCCGCACCTCACGCGCCTTCGCTTTCGCACCTTCTACGACCAGTTCCGTGACGCGGCACGGCAGAAGACCGCGTACCTCCCGCTCCTGCGAGAGCACGCCAAGGAGCTCGGCGCCGAGGCCGACTTCACCCGCGCGAGCCCGGAGCCGGTCCGCGGGTTCGAGGTCCTGCACCGCCTCGCCCTGGGCTGAACTAGACGGTGCTGATCGGTAGGGGCGAAGCGTACCCCGGCGCGCCGTGGCTTCATGAGGTTCGCGGCATATACGTGGCCCACCATCGCCTGGAGCCCGGGGACCTGGGGGCCGGGCGCGGGCTTCAGTA
Source organism: uncultured bacterium (assembly GCA_964637755.1). Classification (GTDB taxonomy): domain Bacteria; phylum Methylomirabilota; class Methylomirabilia; order Rokubacteriales; family CSP1-6; genus AR9. The sequence continues at coordinate 653 of CAZWXA010000119.1, forward strand.
AATCAAGGTTTTCGTGCTGGATCCGCCAGCTCTCAGGCGGGGGCCACGTCGACCATCGCATCGAAGGCCGACTGGCCTCCCGAGAAGCCGAAGACGTCCACGGCGCCGTCCGGGATGACGATCTCGCCCGAGGTCAGACGGTTCAGGCCCCCCCAGCCGTCGCGCATCCAGACCGTGCCCGGCGGCGTCTTCGGGGTCACCCGGGCGCGGGCGCGAAACTCGCCGCGCTCGTTGTGAATCCGGATCCAGGCGCCATCTGCCACCCCGCGCGGGGCCGCGTCGGCGGGGGAGATCCACAGCGAGGGCTCGGGGTCGGCCGCGGCGAGCGTCGGCAGGGCGCGCCCGTGGTCGTAGAAGGCGTGGAACTGGGTCAGTGTGCGCCCCTGGCAGAAGGCGAGCGGATACCCCGAGCGAGACGGGTCGTGGCGGAGGCGATTTCTCGTCGCGGTCTGGTGGACCGGGAGCGGCGGGAGCCCCAGGGCCCGCGCGCGCTCGGAATAGAACTCGACCTTCCCCGACGGCGTGTCGAACAGGCGGTCCGCATAGGCGACGTGCGAGATCCGGAGCGCGCGGATCCCGCCCTCGGCCCGGAGGGCGGCCACGGTGGCGTGGGCGGTGGACGGGTGGTCGAGGAGGGCGTCGATCGGCCCCTCCTCGCTCGGCCACGGGTAGAAGTCGGGCACGTCGAGGCGCCGCGCCAGCTCCTTCAGGATCCACGGGGCGGGCCGCGTCTCGCCGGGCGGCTCGAGCACCCTGGGCATCAGATAGAGGTGGGTGTTGGTGCTCTTGCAGCCCAGCTCCTCGAGCCACGAGGTCCCCGGAAGCACGACGTCGGCGACCTGCCGCGCGGTGTCGTTCATGAAGAGGTCGTGGCTCACGACGAGGTCGCAGCGGGAGAGGCCCGCCGCCACGCGCCCGGTGTCAGCGAACGACGAGAGCATGTCCGTGCCGAAGAGGAGCATCAGGCGGACGCTCCCGTCGAGGAGCGCCTCGGTGATGCGCGCCATCTGGTTCGGGATGTAGCGGCCCGGCGGGCGCCGATCCTCGGCCGCGATGCTCGCGAGCCCCTGGCCGTCGGCGGCGCTCCCGTGGCGCGGGCCGAGGCCGCCGCCCGCGACGCCGAGATGGCCCGTGAGCGCGGGCAGACAGCCGATGGCGCGGCCGGCCGTCCAGCCGTTGGCCCCCTTGTGCATGGAGCTCCCCCCGAGGACGATCATCGCCGGGCGCGTCGTCGCGTAGCGCCGGGCGAGGGCGACGATCCGCGGGGCCGGAATGCCGGTCACCTCCTCCGCCCACGCCGGCGAGTGCTGGGCGGCGTGCGCCGCGAGCTCTGCGAAGCCCAGCGTGTGCTGCTCGACGAACGCCCGGTCGTGGAGGCCCTCGGCGACGATGACGTGCATCATGGCGAGGGCGAGTGCCGTGTCGGTGCCCGGCCGGATCAGGAGTGCCTCGTCGGACTGGGCGGCGGCCTCGGTCTCGCGCACGTCGATCGTGACGACATGCGCGCCGCGGCGCCGCGCGGCCACGATGTGGCGGGCCGTGTTCGGCTGGGAGGCGAGGTTCGCGCCCCAGAGGACGATCAGCGCCGAGTGGGCGCCCATGTCCTCCTTCGTGCTGGTCCTGAGCACGCCGGTCAGCCCGAGCCCGAAGGCGCCGAGCCCCCAGCAGATCATGGTCGGGTTCCACCACTGGCAGCCGTACAGGTTCGAGAAGCGGCGGAGGAGCTGCGACGCGATCCGGGTGCCGTAGTTGTTGGCGAAGAGGCCGTGGCCCGACCAGGTCGCCACCGCCTCCGGCCCCGCGGCGCGCATGCGGGCGGCGATCAGGTCGAGCGCCTCGTCCCAGCCGGCGCGGCGCCAGGAGTCCTCGCCGCGCCGCGCGCGCACGAGTGGATGGAGGAGTCGCCGCGGATTGCCGATGATCTCGCGCGCGGCCTGGCCCCGGATGCAGAGGAACCCCTGACTGTCGGGGTTGTCCGGATCGCCGCGGACTGATAAGAGACGCCCGTCCTCGACCTCCACCACCATGCCGCAGAGGGTCGGATGGCAGTTCATCGGGCACATCGTGCGGACCGTGTGTCTCATCCCCTCGCGTCGCGGGCCTCGTGTCGGGCGCCCGGCGGTCGGACCGTGGCCGCCATTATCCTGCATCGCGGGTCAGGATGGCCGGGATACCGCGCTCCCTGCCCGGATCGGCTCCTGACGGCGTCCCCGTCCCCCGCTCGGAGAGGAGCGTCCCCCCGGCACCGTCACTCATCGAGCGACGCGGCTGTCCGATCTGCTATCCTCTGCTTCCGTGGGCTCGGGCCTCGAGGGGCGGTTCCAGACGCTGCACGAGATCGTGCGCGCCGCGCGCGCGAATCTGGCGCCTGGGCCATGGGACTATCTCGCCGGCGGCGCCGAGACCGAGACCACGCTCAAGCGCAACCGACTCGCCCTCGACTCGCTCGCCTTCCGGCCACGCGTGCTGCGCGACGTCTCCAAGATCGACAGTGGCGCCACCTTCCTCGGCCGGCCCCTGCGCATCCCCGTCATGCTGGCGCCTGTCGGCTCCATCGAGACCTTCGCGACCGGGGGCGGCGCGACCGCCGCCCAGGCGGCCGCCGAGTTCGGCGTCCCCCTGATGCTCAGCTCCGTCTGCAATCCCGGGCTCGAGGCGGTGGCGAAGGCCGCCGACAGCTTCCGCCTCTTCCAGCTCTACGTGCGCGGCGACGACGCCTGGGTGGACGACCACGTGCGGCGCGCCGTGGACCACGGCTACACGGCGTTCTGCCTCACGGTTGACACCGCCGTCTACAGCCGGCGCGAGCGCGACCTCGCGCGGCGCTTCGTCAAGCCCTGGCGCGCGCGCGCCACCGGCTTCGACTACCAGGCCGGGCTCACCTGGGACCACGTCAAGCGCTTCAAGGACACGCACGACGTCCCGCTCGTGTTGAAGGGCATCGCCACCGCCGAGGACGCGGCACTCGCCGGCGAGCACGGCGTCGACGTCGTCTACGTCTCGAACCACGGCGGCCGCCAGCTCGACCAGGGCTGCGGCACGATCGACGTGCTGCCGGAGGTCGTGGCGGCGGTGAGCGGCCGGGCGCGCATCATCGTGGATGGGGGCTTCATGCGGGGGACGGACGTGGTCAAGGCGATCGCGCTCGGCGCCGACCTGGTGGGCATCGGTCGCCTCCTGTGCCTCGGGCTGGCCGCCGCCGACGCCCCCGGTGTCGTCCGCGTGCTCGAGCTGCTCGAAGACGAGATCCGGGTCAGCCTGGGGCTGCTCGGTGCGGACCGCCTGGGCGCGCTCGACGCGTCCCACGTGCGCGCCGCCCCCTCGGTCGCGCTCCCGCACGTGACGAGCGCGTTCCCGCTGCTCGGCGAGGACGGCTACTGACTCCGCGGCCTGCGGGCGCCATCGAGAGCGGGGTCGTGACCGGGAACGATCGACGTCCAGCGCCGGCGCCCTGGGCGACGCTCCACCGGGGTCATGGGGAACGAGCGGGGGCGTGCTCTGCCGTTGATCTCTCGCGCGTGCGCGGGACCCGGTTCCCGGCCGAGGGTGCTCTCGCGTGCGGGCCCGCGTTTCGTCCTGGTGCCACGGCCGGTCGGCGCGCGGGGCCCGGCGTGGCCGAGCACCTCGAGTTCCGTCGTGACCGTTCACGGCTGACCGGCGACCGGCTGACGGCAACCGGCGGCGCCCGAATGCGGAGGTGAGCATGCCGACGATCTCGATCGGGGACGGTGACATCTTCTACGAGGAGGCGGGGCAGGGTCCGCCGCTCCTGCTGGTGCCCGGGTTGAGCGGGCTGGGGTCGTTCTGGGCGCATCAGGTGCGCGAGTTCTCGCGGGACTTCCGGGTCATCGTCCACGACCACCGGGGTACCGGGCGGAGCACCCACTCCCGCATCCGGTACTCGGTCGAGCAGATGGCCGGTGACGTGCTCCGGCTGATGGACGCGCTCGGCATCGCCTCGGCGCACCTGGCGGGCCACTCGACCGGCGGCGCGATCGGCCAGGTGATCGCCCAGGACCACCCCGAGCGCCTGCAGAGCCTCGTGCTGAGCGCCACCTGGGCGGGTCGCGACGCCTTCTTCCGCCGCCTGTTCGAGAGCCGCCGCGAGGTCCTCGTGACCCTGGGGGTCGAGGCCTACCTCCGTGCCTCCGTGCTGTTCCTGGCCCCGCCCTCGTGGGTGAGCGCCAACGACGCGGCCATCGCCGAGCTTCACCGCGCCCTCGCGGCCGCCGCGCCGCCCGTCGAGGTGATGGCGAGCCGTATCGACGCGATCATCGCGTTCGACCGCCGCGAGCGCCTCGGCGAGATCCTCGGGCCGACTCTCGTGGTCGTCGCGGCGGACGACATGGTGACGCCGCGGTTCTACTCGGACGAGCTGGCGGAGCAGATCCCCGGGGCCAAGCTCGTCGTGCTCGACGGGGGCGGGCACTTCGCGCCGCAGATCGCGCCCGAGCCCTACAACGCCGCGGTCGGCGCCTTCCTGCGCGGCCAGCTTGCGCGGCAGCGGTGAGCGCGTTCCGGCACGGCCAGCTCTCGTGAACGCCCACCGTCCACCATGACGGCCAGGCCCTCCGCGAGCTGTCCTCGGTGCTCGGCATGACGCTGATTTCAGAGATCACTTGACCAGAAGGGAGAGGGACAGACCATGACTCCACCCGTCGATCCGAACGACGTCGTGATGACCGGCGAGAACTCCTTCATCCGCCTGAGCCCCGATGGGGGCAAGACCCAGTCGGACCGCCTGAGCCACTGGCGCGTGCTCTGGTGCCCCGCGGGGGCCGGCCACGCGCTCTTCATGCAGAGCGCGCTGATCGACGGCCAGGTCCGGGTCTACAGCGACAACCCGGCCGTCGCGCGGTGGCTCCAGCGAACGATCGAGACCTTCCTCCACCAGCCGTTCGCCGACGAGGCGCTGCCCGTCATCGGCGCCGAGTTCGGTCGCGCCGGCGACCCGCGCTCGGCCACGGTGGAGACAGTGGTCTCGACCACGGACCGGATCCGGCTCACCTGGTACGACTGCGTCGACCCGTTCGTCCTCACGCTGCCGCCCGGCTTCAACAACCGTCCCCTCGGCGTCTTCAGCACGTTCTTCCCCGCCCGGTCGGCGCAGGTCGAGATGAACGGCCGCTTCGCGCCGGGCCGGCCGTGGCCCGAGACGCGCGGAGACCGCCAGGCGTCGAGCGCGACCGTGGCGTGGTCGGAGACCTGGGTGAGACCGCGGAAGTAGCGGGACCCCGGGCCCCGGCCATCGAGCTTCCGCTGCGCGCGGAAGTCATGGGCCCGCTCGGCGCCTCGTCGGAGACGTTTCGCCGCCCGTCCCGGCAGGGATGCTCCACGCCCGCCGCGGTCCCCTGCCGGGACGGCCAGCCTGGCCTGCGGGTCGAAGCCTACGGCCCGGGATGAAGGTGCCAGAAGCCCTTCACGCCCGACGCGCTCGCCGGGAAGGTCCATGAGGGGCTCGATGGAGCGCCGCACGTTTGACCATGCCGGTATCATGCAGTCAAGCGGCCCCCACCGGGCGCCGTCTTCCACACTGAGCAGCACGAGGCTTCCGGCTGCGTTCGGCAGGCGGGAGAGGAGAGGCTTCCATGAAGCGTGCGTTCCTCATCGCGGTCCTTGCGGGTCTTCTGGTCGGTCCGCCCACGGCGCCTGTCGGTCGCGCGCGGGCCGATGACGGGGCCGGTGCCGCTCTGTGGCAGGGGGCCGGCGTCACCCCTCGCGCCGATCGGGCTCCCGCGCCCGGATTCGTCCTGAGTGACCTGGCCGGGCAGAAGGTGAATCTCCACGACCTTCGCGGCCGCGTGGTGATGCTCTACTTCTGGGCGACGTGGTGACCGTACTGCGAGAGGGAGTTACCCTCTGTCAACGCGCTGGCAGCTGAACTGAACGACCAGGGACTGACCCTGTTGCTCGTCGACCTCTGGGAGAAGCAGGAAAAGGTCGCCGCGACCGTGAAGGCGCGCCGGTACACCGCGCGGGTCCTGCTCGACTCGGATGGCAAGGTCTCGAAGGCCTACCGCGTCAACAGGACGCCGACGGTGTTCCTGATCGGTCGGGATGGGACGATCCTCGCGGATGCCATCGGTCCGCGGCCCTGGACGGAGCCGGAGGGCCGTGCTCTGCTCGCGGCCCTGCTCAAGCGGCCCGCCCCGCGGGCTGCCCTCGAGAGCGCGCCGCGTCCGGGGCAGTCCGGGTAGCGCGGGGAGCCGGCGCCGGCCGAGACCCTCTCCGGGCGGTCTCCGGCGATCCAGCGGGGCGGGGGGAGCATGGAGCAGGCGATCGACGTGGAGCGGGCGCAGGCGTTCGCGCGGCACCTGTTCGGCCTGTACACGGGCGGCATTCTGAGCCACATGGTCCACATCGGCTACAAGACCGGGCTCCTGGACGCGGCGGCGAAGGGACCGGGGACCAGCGCGGAGATCGCCGCCCGGGCGGGTCTGAACGAGCGCTACGTCCGGGAGTGGCTGGGCGCGATGACGACGGGGCAGCTCTTCACGTACGACCCGGCCACCGGCACGTACGCGCTGCCTCCGGAGCACGCCGCCTGCCTCGCGGGCGCCGGCCGGCTCAACATCGCGCCCGTCAGCACGCTGATCTCCCACCTCGGAAGGCACGTGGGAAAGGTCATGCACGCCTTCCAGCACGGTGGTGGCGTCCCCTACTCCGAGTTCCGTCCCGAGTTCACCGAGTTCATGGACGACGCGTGGCGCAGGATCTACGACGACGCGCTCATCAGCGGGTTCCTGCCCGCCGCGACGGGGCTGCCCGCGCGGCTCACGGCCGGCGTGGACGTGGCGGACATCGGGTGCGGCACGGGCCACGCCATCAACCTGATGGCGCGTGCCTACCCCGCCTCGAGCTTCGTCGGCTACGATCTGGCTGCCGACGCTCTCGCCAGGGCGGCCGACGAGGCGCGGTCCATGGGGCTCGCGAACGCGCGGTTCGAGGTCCTCGACGCCACCCGGCTGCCCGCCGAGCCCACGTTCGATCTGATCACGGCCTTCGATGCCATCCACGACCAGGCCGACCCGCCGGCGGTCCTCGCGCGGATCAGCGACGCGCTGGCGCCGGACGGCATCTTCATGATGGTCGACTTCAAGGGAACGAGCGATGTCGCGGAAGACATGAAGAACCCGTTCGCGCCCTTCTACTACGGGGTGAGCGTGCTGCACTGCATGACGGTCTCGCTCGCCCAGGGCGGCCTCGGGGTGGGGACGATGTGGGGCGAGAAAGTCGCGCGGCGGATGCTCGCCGACGCGGGCTTCACGCGCGTCGAGGTCGTCGACGCCCCGCGCCCGCAGAACTGCATCTACGTCTGCCGCAAATAGGCTCCGATCACGCCGCCTCGGAGTGTCCCGCGAGTCCCTGGAGCCGGGCGCGGTGCGCCCGCGCGCGGGGGTCCATCACCCTGAACCACAGCGGCGGGATCAGAGCCACGAGCACCATTCCCGCGTAGCCCGTCGGAAGCTGCGGGCTCTCGCCGAAGTGCCGGAGGATCTGGTAGCGCCGCCTGGGGTAGGCGTGATGGTCGGAATGGCGCTGGAGGTGGAACAGGAAGTAGTTGGTGAGCCAGTTGCTCGCGTTCCAGGAGTGAAGCGGCGTGACCCGCTCCCACTTGCCCTCGCCGGCGGGCCTGCGCTCCAGGCCGTAGTGCTCCAGGTAGTTGACGGCTTCGAGGAGCGAGAACCCCACGACGCTCTGGGCGGCGAAGAAGAGGGCGGCCCCGAGGCCGAAGGCGACACCGAGCCCGAGGGCGAGGGAGGCCGGCAGCAGGAAGGCCCAGAGGATCTGGTTCCGGGGTGACCAGAGCGGAAGCCTCCGGCGTCGCAGCCGGCGCACCTCGATCCCCCAGGCGCTCCTGACGGTGCCGGCGACGGCGCGGAGCCAGAACCGGTAGAACGATTCGCCGAGCCTCGACGTCGCCGGGTCGCGGGACGTCCCCACGGTCCGGTGATGTCCGTGGACGTGCTCGACGGCCCAGTGCAGGTAGGACGTCGTCCAGAGCAGGATGCGACCGAGCGTGCGCTCGAATCGGCCGGGCCGATGGATGAGTTCGTGGGCGACGTTGATGCCGAGGATGCCCGAGCCGAGGCCGATGGAGAGCGTGACGCCCAGCGCCTCGAGCGGGGTGAGCGTCCCGCTGCCGGCGAGCCTGGCGCCCCAGATCACGATCGCGACCTGGATGGGCACGCAGAGCCACGTGATGATCCGGAAGATCCGCGTCCCCGCCAGCGCCGCCTCGTCCTCGCTCCGGGGATTGCGCCGGTTCACCCCGAGGAGCAGATCCAGGACCGGAACGACGCCGAAGACGATGATCGGGGTCAGGAACGTCCCCCAGTCCCCGAGCTCGTATCCCTTCAGCACGCTCAGGGGGAGCGCATAGACGATGCAGAAGGGCAGGGCCTTCAGTTCATGCAGCCTCGGCCCGCAGAGCCACGTCATGCCATTCCCCCAGGGTCCCGGCCCTCGCGGCCGCGACGGGCGCGGGGACGATCTCTGCCGCACGCTCTATCACACGCGCCACGGGGCGCCTGTCAAGAAGTAATTCGGTGGCGGCGCCGGCCCGGGCCGGACGAGCCGGCCTTGACGGAGTCCCGGAGCCGTCCTACCGTGCTCTCGGCGTGAACGTCCTCGTCGGCCCCCTCCTGTTCCTGCTCCTGTTCGCCGGCGTCGAGCTGATCCGGAGGAAGGGGGCGATCAGGGCGGAATACACGCGGAAGGTCGCGCACGTCGGCTCGGGGGTACTCGCCTCCCTGGCGCCCTACATCCTGACGGCGGGTGAGATCGTCGGGTCGGCCCTCGTGTTCACCGGCCTCCTCGCGCTGGCGCGCCGGTATCGGCTCCTGTCCTGGGTGCAGGAGGCGGAACGTACGACTCACGGCGAGATCTACTTCCCGTTGGGAGTCGGCGCGACGGCGCTGCTCTTCTTGCCGCACGACATCGTCGCGTTCCAGTTCGGCGTGCTCGTGCTGGCGCTCGCCGACGCGGCGGCCGCGATGGTCGGCGAAGGGTACGGGGCGCACCGCCTCCCCGTCTGGGGCGGGGGAAAGACGCTCGAGGGAACGGTGGCGTTCTTCCTCGTCTCGGTCGCGACGTTCCTCGCGGTCGTCTTCTTCCGCGACGAGATCCCGCTCTACGGCGGCGTCATCGCCGCCGGCGGCGCCACGGTGCTGGAGTTGCTCCTCGCGCGCGGTCTCGACAACCTGCTGCTGCCGGTCGTCGCCGCGTACCTGGTGAGGGCCTTCGAGGCCAC
>CAZWXA010000120.1:0-9889 GCA_964637755.1 uncultured bacterium
GGGGGAGGACGGCCGGGAGGCGCAGCCGGAGGCGCGCCGAGCCATCTGGTAGACGTGCCAGGTTCTGAAGCGCGCGGGGCAGGACGGCCGGGAGGCGCAGCCGGGGGCGCGCCGAGCCATCTGGTAGACGTGCCGGGTTCTGAAGCGCGCGGGGCAGGACGGCCCGGAGGCGCAGCCGGGGGCGCGCCGAGGCCGCCGAAGAACATGCCGGGCTCGACGCACCGGGAGGCGGAACCGCAGGAGGGTGGAGCCGCCGGCGGGCGCGTCCCGATCGAGGCATTCGGCCGGATCGATCTCAGGGTCGCCCACGTCCTGTCGGCGGCTCCAGTGCCGCGGTCGAGGAAGCTCCTCGAGCTCCGCGTGGACGTCGGGGAGGCATCGCCGCGCACGGTCGTCGCCGGCATCGCGGAGCACTATGCGCCGCCGGATCTCGTCGGCAGGAAGATCGTGATCGTTGCGAACCTGGAGCCCGCCACGCTCATGGGCATCGAGTCCAACGGCATGCTGCTCGCCGGCTCCGCCGACGGAAAGCTCTCCGTCCTGTCGCTTGATCGGGACCTGCCCCCGGGAGCACGAGTCAAGTAGGACGTCTCGTGGAGGTGTCGCTCGAGCCCGGCCGGCTCGGCGGGCCGGCGCGCGCGCTCGGCTGGCTCCGGCGGTGGGGCGTCTCCCTCGCCTCCTTCGTCGGCGGGTGTCTGACGCTCTTCGTGTTCCGTCGCGGCCTGCCGAGCGTCGGCCTGATCATCGGCTACCTGCTCCTCCTCTGGCTCCTCGTCGCGGTCATCACGCAGGTGCGACATGGCGACCTCTCCGGACCCCGCCGGCTCCTCGTGACGGCGGCGGACTACACGATCCAGACCCTCTATCACGGCCTCCTGCTCTTCGCCCTCCCCGCCTACTACGCGAGCGCCACCCTCACCTCGCCAAACGTCGTCTTCGTCGCGCTGCTCCTGCTGCTGGCGCTCCTCGCGACGTTCGACCCGTGGTACCAGGCCGTGGTGCATCCGCGGCCGTGGCTCGGCTACGTCTTCCTCTCCGTGTCGACGTTCGCGGCGCTGGCCGTGGCGCTCCCGCTGGTCGGCGTGCCCCCGCACGTCTCACTGCTCGCGAGCGCCTGGGTCTCGGTCGCGGCGCTCGGACCGGCGATCCGCCGCGGGCGGCGCTGGCCATGGCGCCGCTCGCTCGGCGTCTCCTGCGCGCTCGGGATCGGCGCTGCCCTGGTGGTCAGCCAAGTCCGGTTCCTCGTTCCCCCCGCGCCCCTGACGATCGCGCGCGCGGCGCTGGCCTGGTCCCTCAGCGGACTCGAGCCCGGCGAACTGCTCGGCTCCCGGGTCTCGGCGGCCGATCTGCGCCGGTTCGGCGGCGTGTTCGCCTACACGGCGATCTACGCCCCCAGGAGCCTGACGCAGGCCGTCACGCACGTCTGGCGCCAGGACGGGAGGATCCTGGACGTCGTCAGCCTCTCGCCCGTTCAGGGCGGTCGCCGCGAAGGATTCCGGACCTACTCGCACAAGACCACCTTTCCCGCCAACCCGGCCGGGCGCTGGACCGTCGACGTGATGACGAGATCGGGCCAGCTCATCGGCCGCCTGCGGTTCACGGTGGTCGAGTGAACCGCGCCCGCAGGCCCGGTGTCCGGCCCAGTCCCGTGCACGCCGGCCAGGAGCTGTCCGGGCCGCTCCGCCCCGGACGCCGGCGCCTGCGTGACGCCGCAGCCGCTGTCGCCGCGCTCATGCTCTGGCTCTGGGCCGGGAGCGCTCTCGCTGCGGCCTCCCGGCACGTCGTGCTGATCTCCATCGACGGATTGCGCCCGGAGTTCTACCTCGATGCGGCCTGGCAGGCGCCGGAACTTCGTTCGCTGCTGAAGGCCGGAACCCACGCGCGTCAGGTGGAGGCGGTCTTCCCCTCGGTCACCTACACGGCACACGCCTCGATCTCGACGGGCGTGAGACCGGTCCGTCACGGCATCGCCTTCAACCGTCGCTTCGAGCCGGCCCAGGCGCAGGTCCGGTGGTACGCGGACGCGGCGGACCTCAGGGCGCCACCCATCTGGGAGTGGGCGCGCGCGGCGGGGCTCACGACGGCCGCCGTGTCCTGGCCGACGACCGTGGGAGCGCGGATCGACCTGCTCGTCCCCGAGCAGGACTACTTCGACCGGGACGAGCCGCTCGACCTCTTCCTCCGCTCGAGCACACCGGGTCTGTTCGAGCGCCTGGGTCTCACGCCGCGGGCGGAGATGCTGAAGGACGTGACCCAGCAGGACGCGTTTTTCACGGAGACGGCGGCGGCGATCGTGCGCCGGTTCAGGCCGCGGCTCCTCCTCCTGCACCTCGTCGAGACCGACTACCGCCAGCATCGAAACCCGCTCGACGGCGAGGAGGTCAGGGCGGCGCTCCGCCGCGTCGACGCCCACGTCGGCACGGTCCTGAGGGCGCTGCGCGAGGCCGGCATCGCGGACCTCACGGCCGTTTTGGTCGCCGGCGACCACGGCTTCGCGCCGATCAGCGGGTTCGTGTTCCCGAACGCAGCCCTCGCGCGCGCGGGGCTTCGTGGCTGCCCCGCGCTCGGCGAGGACTGGCGCGCCGCGGTGCACGTCGCGGGGGGGGCGGCGGCGGTGTTCGTCAACCCGCCCGGCGATCGCGCCGCGGCCGTGGCGGCCGAGGCGGCGCTCCGCGCGGCGGCGCCCGGGCACTTCACCCTGATCTCGCTCGAGGAGCTCGACCGCCTGGGCGCCTTCTCCGGAGCGGCCGCGTTCGGCCTCGAGGCCGCCCCGGGGTACGCGATGAGCGGCTCGTGCGACCGCGGTCTCATCCATCCGTACGAAGGCGGGGCGCACGGCTACCTGCCCGCCCGACCGAGCATGCTGACTGGGCTGATCGCGGCAGGCGCGGGCGTGCGTGCCGGGATAAAGCTCGATCGGGTCCGCCTGATCGATATCGCGCCGACCGTCGCACGGCTCCTCGGCCTCGAGACACCGCCGGTCGAGGGCCGCGTGCTGGGGGAGATGCTGGAGTGATCGAGTCGTCCCACGTCGACACCCTCGTGCCTCTGCCCGGGCTCACGAAATCGCCCCTCCGGGACATCGTGCGTGCGGAAGCGCTGCCGTGACCGATCTCTTCGACACTCACGCTCACCTGCACTTCCCGGAGTTCGCCGCGGACCTCGCCCAGGTGCTCGACCGCGCGCGGGCCGCGGGCGTTCGCCACATGGTGACGATCGGGACGGACGTCGAGACGTCGCGCGCGGCGCTCGCGCTCGCGTCCGAGCACCCGGACATCTCGGCGGCGGTGGGCGTCCACCCCCACCATGCAGGAGAGGCCGATGAGGCCGCCCTCGCCGAGATCGAGCGGCTGGCGCGGTCGTCGCCGAGGGTGGTCGCGATCGGGGAGACCGGGCTCGACTTCTTCCGCGACCTCGCCCCGCGGCACGCACAGGAGCGCGCCTTCCGCTGGCAGCTCGGCCTGAGCCGGCGTCTGGGCAAGCCCGTGCTGGTCCACTGCCGCGACGCCCACGCCGAGACGCTGGCGATCCTGGCCGAGGAAGACGTGTCGCGGACGGGCGGGATCATGCACTGCTTCTCGGGCGACGCGGCGATCGCCCGCCGCGTCCTGGACCTCGGCCTCCTGATCTCGATCGCGGGCCCGATCACGTATCCCAACGCCCGCGCCCTGCCCGAGGTGGTCCGGCTGGCGCCGGCAGACCGGCTCGTCGTCGAGACGGATTGCCCGTTCCTGCCGCCACAGGGCCATCGCGGCAAGCGCAACGAGCCCGCGTACGTGGCGATCACCGCCGCGCGAGTGGCCGAGCTTCGCGGTGAACCGCTGGAGCTGACCGCGACGCGGACCAGCGCGACCGCGCGGCGGCTGTTCGGCCTGGGCTGAACCGTCTGGCCTCGATCGAAGACCAGCTCGAGGCTCCGAGTGCCGCCCGTCCTGATCCCGGCCGGGGCGGTCCTGCCGACATTGCGCGCCCAGCGATCTCGTGACCAGCCCGAGGCGCCGGTGCACGTGGGCGTGATCGACATCCACGAGGCGGCGGCGCGGGAGATGGTGCGACGGCCGTGACGCTCCGGGACGCGGGACTCTTCATCCGGGGCCGCATCAACCGGGCTCTGGCCCGCGCGCTCAATGCGCGCGCGGCGCAGGCCCCCCTGGCCGCCCTCGCCCTCGAGACGGTCCTCGCGGCCCCTGAGCCGAGGGCTCTCGACCTCGCCCGGGCCCTGGAAGGTCGCGACAACGCCGAGCGCGAGGCCCTGGTGGGGCGCTACCTCACGGCGCGCGGCCTTCCGTTCGAGACCCACCGGTTCAACACCTTCGAGGGGGCCGGGGCGAACTACGTCGTCGAGGTCGGCGGCGGCGAGCGCGTTCTCGTCCTGATCGCGCACCACGACGCGGTGCCCGGCAGCCCGGGCGCCAACGACAACGCCGCCGCCGTCGGCATCCTGCTCCGGCTGCTCGCGCGAACGTCGGAGGCGCCGCCCGGCGCCCTTCGAGTGCGCGTCCTCTTCACGGCGGCGGAGGAGCTGGGCTATCTGGGCGCCCGCGCGTATGTGCGCGAGGCCGACCTGCGCGGCGTCGCCGGCGTGCTCAGCCTGGAGTTGTGCGGGGTCGGGGACAGTCTCGTGCTCTGGGACGCGGGTACCGAGACCGATCTAGCGCGCGCCTTCGCCCGCGCCGGGGAATCGCTGGGCTACCGCCGTGACGAGACCTATCACGTCGTGGGGCGCATCCCGCTGTTCGGGAGCGACCACCGCGCGTTCGCCGACGCCGGCGTTCCCGCCCACGGTCTCACCGTGATTCCCGCCGGCGAAGTGGAGGCCCTGCGGCAGTTCATCTTCACCCCCTGGCGCAGCGCCTTCCGGCCACTGGTTCACCGCCCGCGCCCGTTCGACACCTATCACACGCCGCGGGATCGCTCCGAGATGCTGGACCCCGCCGCCCTCGACCGCGTGGTGGCTCTCCTGGACGCGCTGATCCACACGTTCTAGCGGGCCGCTGAAAAGAACCCATCTGCGTGGCCGTGCGAGTCGAGGCGGAGCCGAGACGCGGCGCGAGTTCGATTGGCTCGGTCGTCGCGATCCACTCGGGCCTCGCCTCGGCTTCGCCTCTGCTCGAACTGCGACCGCGTTGCATCTGGGCCCTTGTGAGCGGCCTGCGGGTTTTCAGCATCCTGCTACGGGAACGACGGGCCGGGGGCGATCCGGGCGAGGATCAAGCGGCTCTGGGCGGCGTCGGGCTCGGGCACCATGATCCTGATCTCGCCCTGGGCGCCCACGCTGAAGGGATGCACCGACTGGGCGAGGCGCGACTTCAGGAACGTCGGAATCCCTGCGCTCTCGAGGAGGCTCTTCACCACGAGCGCCTCGGACTGGTCGCACCGGTGCACCTCGACGAGCCTGGCATCGGAGGCCGGCTCCGGTGGGAGGCCAGGAAAGCGGATGACCTTGCCGCGGCGGGGCACGACCTCAGTCAACGTCGGGGGGAGCGAGCGCCGCTCCCCCCGACACCCCCCACCGGGATCCCGCAAAGCATGTCTTCACGCCCTCTCGGTCAACGTCGGGGGGAGCGAGCGCCGCTTCTCCCCGACATCCCCTGCCGGCCGCCGTGGACGCCGATTTCTTCACGCCCCCTCACTGTAACAGACACGGCTGTTGGCGGGGATCGATCGCTCGCGCGGCTGGCGGGCATCCCCAGGGACGGCAGGGCTGGGGTGGGCAGCTTCCCGGTGCCGCTCAGGTCGCGAGATCTCGTGCGGCGGGAATCCCGGGGAGAGACGTGGCGGCCAGAATGGCGCGGGTGATCGCGCGCGCGACGGCGTCCGCGGCGGCGAGGCCGATCGTGGTGACGTCGGCACGAACGTCACCCACGGACAGGGTGAAGAGCACATCGCCGTCCACCTCGGTGTGCGGCGGGGAGAGAGCGGCGGCGAAACCGAGCAGTCCGAGATCCGAGACCCTGGCGGCCTCGGCCTTCGTCAGGCGGGCGTCCGTCGCCACGACGCCGATGGTCGTGTGCTCCGGGGCGAAGCCGGCGAGGCTCACGCCCGAGCGCAGGACGCGGGCGGTGTCGATCAGGCGGCGGCCGTCGCGGGCGTCCCGTGCGCCGGCGATCAGCCTGCCCGTCTCCGGGTCGCGAACGTCACCGACGGCGTTGACCGCGACGAGAGCGCCCACCACCGATGGCCCGGCGTTCACGCCGGCGGTGCCGATGCCCCCCCGCATCGCGCGCTCGACCCCGTAGAGCTTGCCGACCGTCGCGCCCGTTCCCGCGCCGACGTTGCCTTCCGGCGGCGCGGCGGGCGTGGCGTTCGCTGCCGCCGCGTACCCCATCTCGCGCGTGGGTCGCGCGCGCATGTCACCCACGTTCAGGTCGAACAGGATCGCCCCGGCGATGTGCGGCACGACGGTCGGGCCCGCGCGGAAGCCGATTCCCCGCGCCTCGAGGTAGCGCAGGACTCCCCACACCGCCTCGAGCCCGAAGGCGCTCCCGCCGGCCAGGAGGACGCCCTGGAGGGTCGGCACGATGTGCCTGGGATCGAGGAAGTCGAGGCCGTAGACACCGTTGGCCCAGCCCCGGAGCGCGACGCCGCCGACGGCGTCCCGCTCGCAGAGCACGGCGGTACAACCGGTCAGCCCGATCGCGTCCGTGGCGTGCCCCACACGGATGCCGGGCACGTCGGTGATGCTACGGCGCTCGCTCACGCGGTTGCCGGCTCACCTCGCTCGCGCTGAGCCGTCCCGAGGCGACTTCCGACGCGATTTCGAGGGCGCGCTCCGCGAGCGCGCGGGCGAAGGAGATGTACTCGACGGCGCGCGTCAGGTCCAGGAGCTGGCCGGCGGCCGCCCGGGCGAGCGCCGCGGGCTCCGGGCGCTCCGTGAGCTCGAAGATGAGCGCCATCTCGGCGAGCCGGTTCGCCCAGCGGCGGCGCGCGTCGCCGGCCAACTCTCGCTCGACCACCTGCGTGACGATGGAGGCCTCGCGCTCGGCCTTGATCTGATCCGACACGATCAGCCGGCTCGATCGCGCCTCCAGCAGCTTGAGCGCGTCGCCCTGGACGCTTCCGGGATCGAGGAACCAGCCCGCCAGCTCGGGCAGCTCGAAGAGCTGCAGCGCGCGCTCGGCGAGCGAGGGGTCGTCGGGCCGGGCGTCGCCAGCGGGCCGCGTCGCGGCACCTGTGTCCGCGGTCGGGGCGGAGAGGCCGGTTCCGTCGTCTTCCGGGGACGCCACGAAGAACCGGAGCCAGCGCGCGAACCCCTCCGGGGGCGAGGTGTGGCGCTCGGCGTGGATCGCCAGCGCGTCCACGACCCGCGCGATGACGTGCTCCGGAGGCACCTCGACCCAGGGGAGATTCTGCGAGGCTCGCAGCTCGGCCAGCTCGGCCGCGAGCCGCTTCTTGCTGATCTCGCCGCCGGCGGCCTCGAGGAGGCCCTCGGTGTCGTTGACGATGACCGAGCACAGGCTGAGGCCGCCGTAGCCGCCCTCGAAGAGGATCCACGCGGCCTGCGAGCCGCTCCCGTCGATCCCGGACATCCAGGCGCGGATTGGCCGGTCCGGCCTGCGCGCGATCACGGACCGCGTCTGGCGCTCGGGAGGCGCGATTCCGGCTTGCGCCAGGCGATAGAGCACGCGCCGGGCAACGCGTCTGGTGGGTCCTGTGCCGCGCTCCGCGAGGGCCGTCACGAGTGGGAGCGCCGTCGCGCCGCGGTCGCGGACGAGCTCCCTCAGCGCCGTGTCGAGCTCGGCCGCGGGCAGGCCGGAGACCCCGTCGAGACCGGTGGCGGGGTCGGCCAGCGCGGCGTCGAGCAGAGCCCGACGCGACTCCGGATCGCTCATCCGAAGGCGAGCCGGAAGAACGGATGATCGGGAGGGCCGCGAAAGTGGACCTTGCGCGCATAATCCAGGACGGTGACGTAACCCTCGAACTGATCCGCGAGCCGGCGGAAGAGTTGCGCGCGGGATTCCCCCGTTTCGGCGCGGCGGTGCTCGGCGACGAACCGGTAGGCGCGCTTGCCCTCGGCGATGTAGTACCGTGAGCCCGCCATCCGCTCGACGCGCTCCTGGAACAGACCCATCATGAAGAGCGTGTAGTCGCCGATGTGGCGGCGCAGCGCCACCTCGCGCTCGGGCTGGAAGGACGGCGACGTGTCGTCCCAGGCCTCCTGGATCTCCAGCAGTGCGTCAACCACGGATTCGAGCCGCGGACTCCTCACCCCTCGCGGGTACAGGTTCTCGATTCGCGCGAATCTCGTGAGCAGATCGGCGAGGTACCCGCTGGCCGGGTCGTCGCGCCTCGCGAGATCATCCAGGCTGCGCCTCACCGCGTTCTCGAAGAACCGCTGCAGACTCATACGGTCGCCGGAGGGCCATCATAGCAAAGTTTGCTAGAATCGGCGGCGTGGACAGGGCCGCTCCTGCGAGACGACCGTGGCTCCTGGTCGCGGCGGCCCTGGCCCTGGCCGTCCTGCTCGCGTACGTCCTGCTGGGCGCCTACATTCCTTCCCGGCAGCGCCTGGCCGGGCTCGAGGCGGAGATCAAGGAGGTCTACCAGAAGGAAGCCGACCTGCAGGCCCAGCTCGCCCAGTCACTGCAGCGCATCGCGCTCTTGCAGCAACAGGTCACCGCACTGACCGCCGAGCGCGACGGCCTCCTGCAGCGCGCCCAGGCGCTCGAGCAGGAACTCACCACCGCCAGGAAGCGACGGCGGTAGGTCGAACAGGCGTCGTATCGGACGGCGACCGTTGAACCACGGCGCCGGCCGCCGACGTCGCGCCGTGGAGCGAGCCAGTGCCGGCGACGACCCCTTGCGGCTCGCTACAGCACGGCGAGGAGGCGCTCGTTGACCTCGCGCGTCCCTACCGAGATCCGGAGGTGACCGGGAAAGCCGAGCGCCGCGCCGTCCCGGACGAGGATCCCCGCCCGGAAGAGCCGCTCGCGAATCGCGGGCGCGCCGGGGCCGACCTTGACGAGAAGGAAGTTCGCCTGTGACGGCGGACACGCGTAGCCGACCCTCGCCAGCTCGCGCGCCAGAAAGGTTCGCTCCTCGATCACCAGGCGGCGCGTCGACGCCCAGTACTCGGCGTCCCCGAGCGCCGCGAGCGCCGCCGCCTGTCCCAGCCGGTTGACGTTGTAGGGCGCGCGCACGCGATTCAGCCGGTCGACGATCCCGGCCGCCGTTACGGCATAGCCGACGCGCGCGCCAGCCAGGCCGGCGATCTTCGAGAAGGTCCGCAGGACGATCACCGTGGGATGGGCCGGGAGCAGCGCGATGCCGTCGGGGTAGTCCGGATCGTCGCAGAAGTCGCGATAGGCCTCGTCGAGCACCACCAGCGGGGGTTCGGGCCCCAGGGCGGCGAGGAACCGGAGGAGCGGTCGCCGGCGCACGATCGTGGCGGCTGGATTGTGCGGCGAGCAGAGCACGACGGCCTTGGTCCGATCCGTGACGCGGCGGAGCATGTCATCGAGGTCGGTCTCGTATCCGGCGAGCGGACTCAGACGGGCCTCGGCGCCGGCGATGGTGATCACGGTGGAGTACGGCTCGAACGACGGGTGGGGGATGACCACCTCGTCTCCGGGCTCGAAGGCCGCCCACGCCAGCAACGCCAGCAGCTCGTCGGCGCCATTACCCAGGATGATCTGCTCGGCGCCGACGCCCAGGTGCTCGCCCAGCGCGCCACGCAGCCGGCTGGCACCGCCGTCGGGATACAGGTGCACCCGCCGCGCCTCCTCCTCGATCGCCCGGATGACGCGTGGCGACGGCCCGACGGGGTGCTCGTTGGCCGACAGCCGGACGAGGTTCTGGTGGCCGCTCTCGGCCGCGAGAACCTCGAGCGGTTTCCCGGCCTCGTACGGGACGACGTTGTCGAGGGTGGACCGCCAGATCTTCCGCACGC
>CAZWXA010000121.1:0-9810 GCA_964637755.1 uncultured bacterium
CCAAGACCCTCGAGGGCCGCCTCCGCCAAGGCGGGATCGCGGCGCACCATGCCGAGGACCGAATGGAGAACGTTGAAGAGGAAGTGGGGATTGAGCTGCGCCCGCAGCGCGGACAGCTCGGCGCGCGCGCGGAGCGCCTCGGCACGGGCGCTGCGTGCCTCCTCCTCGCGCAGCCGGCGGGCGATCAGCCAGGTGGTCCCCGACGCGACCGGCGCCGCGCCCCCTGCGCCGCGGCCGTAGAAGACCACGTCGTCCACCTCGAACCCCACCTTGCCGGCCGCGCGCTCCTCGCCGCGAGGAACCTGGGGCGTCGTGACGCCGAACCACGCGATCGCGTCCGTGCTCCACTTTGTCCCCTCGGGGACCTTCCCCAGCGGCGCGAGCGACGTGAACGGGACCTCCACGAGCCGCCACTCGGCCCCGGCGTCAATCCCCGCCATGTAGTTGACCATCCCAACGCGGAACCCGACCTCGAGCCGGCCGGAGCCCTTCACGCGCAGTCGAATTCCCTCGAACGCCCCGAGCGATCGAGCGGAACCCACGCGCCGGCGAACGACGGACTGCGGCCGCTCAGTTGCGCGGCGAGCCCGAGAAAATGCCGCGATCCCCCCGGGCCTCCCTGACGGATCTCGTGCCTCGCCTCCGAGCTGCCTCCCATCAGATCGTCGGCGAGGGCGATCCAGCATAAGCCGGGTGCCGCCGTGAGGTCACCGTCCTCGAAGTCGTCCAGTTTCCAGGTTCCCGCTGCGTCCCCTGCGACGCAGAAGCACGATTGGCGGAGCACCGACAGAAGAATGAGCAGGGTTTTTATCAGGCAGTTCATCATGCGAGCGACTCCTTTCCGCGCTCCAGCGCCGGAGAGAGGATCTCCATTGCGAACGTCGGAGCACCGGACGATGGTACGCGGCAGCCTCCCGTCGCGCACCGGGAAATCGTCGGACTGCCGTTCCCAGCCGTGGAAGGGACGGGGCCGTCGCCGGGCGGCGAACTGCGACGACGCCAAGCATGGGGACTTGTCACGTGCACGGCATTCAGACGCGCGTTCGATTCCCGCCGCCTGGCCCACTCGAGTACATCGCCCCTCATCGACGGATTCGCTGGTATGCTCTCCTGTCATGACCATGAATCCCGGCACCCGGATGGGCTCTTACGAAATCGTCGCGCCGCTCGGCGTGGGCGGCATGGGTGAGGTGTATCGAGCGCGCGATACGAAGCTCGGTCGCGAGGTGGCGATCAAGGTGCTGCCCGAGACTTTCGCCGCCGACCCCGAGCGCTTGGCCCGATTCGAGCGCGAGGCCAGGCTCCTCGCCTCCCTCAACCACCACGGCATCGCCCACCTTTACGGCTTCGAGGCCGCGACTCTCGAGGACGGACAAAGAGGCCACTTTCTCGTCATGGAGCTGGCGGAGGGCGAGGATCTCGCGGAGCGCTTGAAGCGGGGCGCGATTCCCGTTGACGAGGCCCTCGCCATCGCGAAACAGATCGCCGAGGCGCTCGAGGAGGCTCACGAGAAGGGGATCGTCCACCGCGACCTCAAACCCGCGAACGTGAAGCTGGCGCCGGACGGCAAGGTGAAGGTTCTCGACTTCGGCCTTGCGAAGGCGTACTCGAACGAAGCAGGCGGCAGCGGTTCGAGCGACCTGTCGCAGTCTCCGACGCTGGCGCACGCAGGGACGATGGCTGGAATGATTCTCGGGACGGCGGCGTATATGTCGCCGGAGCAGGCTCGCGGAAAAACGCTTGACAAACGCGCGGACATCTGGGCGTTCGGTGTCGTCATGTTCGAAATGCTGACGGGGACGCGGCTCTTCCACGGTGAGACCGTGAGCGACACGCTGGCGGCGGTGCTGCGCCAGGATGTCGGCTGGGCGGCACTGCCCGGGTCGACGCCCGTGAGCGTGCGCCGCCTGCTCGTCCGTTGTCTCGAACGCGATCCGAAGAAGCGGCTTCGCGACATCGGCGACGCGCGCATCGTCATCGACGAGGCTCTGAGCGGCGCGATGGATGAAACCGCCGCTGCGAGCGCGCCCCGGGAGCGTCCGCACATCGGCCGATACGTCGCCGTCGCGCTCGTCGCCGCGCTCGCGCTGGGGATTGGCGCGGGCTGGGTTCTGAGGCGCCCGGCGGCTTCCGACTCCGCTCCCGCCGCGCGGTGGGCGCTGGCGATTCCCGACGGCCTGACGCTCTCGACGGCCGAGTTTCCGCAGATCGCGCTCTCGCAGGACGGGAAGATCCAGGTCGTGGTCGTCGTCGACCAGAACTCCACGCCGCGTCTGCTCGTCCGCCACAGCGACGAGTTCGAAGCGCGGCTCCTGCCCGATTCCGAGCGAGCGGCCTCGCCGTTCCTGTCGCCCGACGACGCCTGGGTCGGTTTCTTCCGCGACAATGCGCTCTTCAAGATCCCCATCGCGGGTGGACCTCCGGTCCGCCTCGCCACGACGTCGGGACAGGTCCGAGGCGGTACCTGGAGCAAGGACGGCTTCATCTACTTCGCATCCGATACGAACGTGCCGCTCTCGCGAATCTCCGAAAACGGCGGAGAGGTCAAGTCCGTGACCCGGCTCGAAGAAACACGTGACGAGCGCACACATCGCTGGCCGCAAGCTCTTCCTGATGGCAGCGCCGTGCTCTTCACCTGCGACACTCAGGCTTCGAGCGAGTACTACGACGACGCCCGCATCGAGGCCGTTCGTCCGGCGACCGGAGAGCGCAAGGTGCTGGTCGACGGCTCGAGCGAGGCGTGGTACTCGCCGAGCGGGCATCTCGTCTTCGCGCGCGGCGGATCGCTCTACGCGGTCGCCTTCAACGCCGGCTCTCTCGAGGTCCGTGGCAGCCCCGTGCAGGTCGCGCAGGGCGTCGCGACTGATGTTGGAGCGGGTGCCGTTCAGTTCGCCGTGGCGCAGAGCGGCGCGGCGCTCTGGACGCCGGGCGGCGCCACGGCGTCGTATCAGCTCGTCTGGGTAGACCGGAGCCGGGCCGAGACGGTGGTGCCGATTCCCCCCGCGCCCTACAACGAGCTCGCGCTCTCACCCGACGGCAAACGGCTGGCGCTGGTCGGTGGTCAGGGCGGCGTCTCCGATCTCTGGGTCGCGGACCTCGATCGTGGCGGGCTGACCCGTCTCACTTTCGGAGAATTTGTTTCGAGCCCGGTCTGGGCTCCGGACGGTTCGCGCCTTGCCTACGGCACGCGGCTACAGGGGAGGAAGGAGAACAGCTGGCAGATCGTCTGGAAGCCGGCGGACGGCAGCCGGGAGGCGGAGATGCTGGTCGAGGGGGAGCGAGGCCACATTCCGAGCTCCTTTTCACCCGACGGCCGGACTCTGATCTACGACGCGCTGAGGTCCGACGCGACGGCGCGAGACATCTGGATGCTCCCCCTGGACGGACCCCGCCGCCCAAGCGCCCTGGTCGCGGGAGCGTTCATGAAGCTCGAGGGTGTCCTCTCGCCCGATGGCCGCTGGCTGGCGTACGTCTCGGACGAGGGCGGCCAGGCGAGCGTCTTCGTGCGTCCCTTCCCCACCGGAGATGGCAGGTGGCAGATCTCGACACCGAGTGGAAGCGAACCACGCTGGAGTCACGATGGACGGGAGCTGTTCTACCGCGTCGACGCGGCCCTCTACCGGGTGCCGGTTGAAACCGCCCGGAGATTTTCGGCCGGCCGGCCCGAGCGCCTCTTCGACCGCGTGGCCTCGGGAGCCGGAGCTTACACCTACTCACCGACTCCCGATGGATCCCGGTTCCTGACCTTTCGGTCTTCCGAAGGAGTGGGCTCCCTGCGAACGCTCTACCTCGATCTCGGTTTCGCGGCGCGACTCAAGGCCCTTGCGACGAAGCAATAGCAGCCCGTGTGGGCAACCCGAGCGGACGTACGCGCCGCGCGGGGGAGTGCAGAGGTAACGTTTGTGGTCAAGGAGGTTTACCGATGACGGTCGTTGGACGAGTCGAAAGCCTGTGGCGCTATCCCGTGAAGAGCATGCGGGGTGAAAAGCTGGGGGGGATCTTTGCTGGATTTTCGGGCGTGTACGGCGACCGTGCGTATGCATTCCGCAGTTCTACGGCGCCCAAGGGGTTTCCGTATTTCACCGGGCGCGAGCAGGAGCAGATGCTGCGGTATCGCGCGGCATACCGGCATGGGGAGCGAATGACGATGCCGCCGAATCTGGCGGAGGCCGAGGCGCTCGGCCCGGGAGTGACACCGTTGTATGCGGACCCCGCCGATCAGATGGTCGATGTGGAGACGCCGTCGGGCGAGGTGTTGGCGGTCGACGATTCGCGGCTGATCGACCTTCTACGCGAGGGTGGGCGGGGCGGGCTCGTGCTGTCGCTGCTCCGGTCCGACCGCGCGTTGACCGATTGCCGGCCAGTCTCGTTGATCTCCATCCAGTCGGTTCGCCAGTTGAGCCAGGAGGTCGGCGTCGAGCTGGACAAGCGGCGGTTCCGCGCCAATGTCTACGTCGATGTGTCAGCAGGCGCTGGGTTCGACGAGGACGCGTGGGTTGGTCGCAGGCTGCGGATCGGCGCGAAGGCTGAGATAGCGGTGATGGATCGCGACCCGCGGTGCAAGATGATCACGCTGGATCCGGACACGGCGCAGGCCAACCCGGAAGTCATGCGGCACGTGGCCAAGGGCCACCGCGGCACGGCCGGAGTCTATGCGGCGGTGCTGGTGGAAGGCGTGATCCGCGCCGACGACGGGATTGCGCTGCTTGACTAGAGCGCGGCGAGCTGCCCGACCCAGACGAGCAGGAACGCCTTGACGCCGGGATGACGAAGCGGGAGGCTCATGCCCTCACTCTCCCACAGCCGGGCGGCGCTCGCGGGGCACGCTCAGGATCGGGAGCGTGCCCAGCCCGTTCGGAATGATGTAGCCGTGGTCTGGGCGGCAGGCCGCGAGCGCCTCGGCGAGTGATGGATGCGGGATCATGCCCATCCGGCGCACGACCCCGGGATCGAGCGCCGAGACCAGCCGCACCCGGTACTGTTCCGACTTCCAGCGGATTCCCCAGGCCGCCTGTCCGTTGAGTTTGTAGCTCTCGACCAGCTTGCGAGCGGTCGCGGCCGCGCCACCCGGCACGAACCAGTCGAGGAAGTCCGGCCGGCTGAGCCCTTCCGGGCATTCGGCGAGCAGCACGAGGTCGCCGCCGTCCGTCAGGACGACGCGCGCGTGCTCGAGCGCCTTGTGGGACTGGATCATGTTGATGTCCCTGGGCGCGCCGCCGCAGCTCACGACGACGACGGGTCGGCGCTCCATGGCCGTGACGGTGTGCGCCTCGAGGTACTCGGCGCATCCGCGCCGGTGCGCGGCCAGCCAGTCTCCCGCGTAGAGGCCGGCGATCCGGCTCGCGCCGTCGAGCACCGTGTTGACCAGGAAGGTCGGGCCGAGCATCCGCGCGGCCTCCTCCATGTCCTCGCTCACCGGATTCCCGTCGAGTCGGCCCGATTCGACCCCCGCGGCCTTGCACAAGGTCGCTCCGTCGAAGGCGAGCAGATGGTTGATCTGGATCGCTCGTTTTGAGGCGGCGGCGGGAAGCAGCGCCTTGCGGCCTCCGCTGAAGCCCGCGAAGTAGTGAAAGCCGATCGCGCCGATGAGGATGACGCGGTCCGACTCGACGATGCGCCGGTTGAGCTCGACCGGAGTCCCGCGCGACGTTGTGCCAATTCTCGCGTGCGACGCCGCGTCGTGCGCGTCGTGGTGGTGAACCGCGATGCGGTGGGCCGCCGCCGGTCCCACGATGGCGACGATCTCCTCCGGCGTGGGCGCCCGGTGCGTGCCCGCGCCGACCAGGAACTCGAGGCGACCGTCACTCACGCCGAGCGCCGCGAGTCTGTCGAGCAGCAGTCCGCAGACGCGGGCCGATCCGCTGGCGCGGGTGGCGTCGGGCACGACGATGCAGACGCGATCCTCGGCGTTGACGAGCTGCGACAGAGGGGGCGAGCCGTGCGGCGCGTCGAGGCGGGCCGAGAGCTCGCTGTCGTCCATCGCCGTCGCGCCGGCCGCTTCGGGAAGGAGAAGGTCGAACCGTCCGGGGTCGTAGGAGAATTCGACTCCCCCTTTTCCGTAGCCGAGCCACACGCGCGACGGCCGACCGCCCGATGCGTCAGGCATCACTCACCGTGCCCCCCCCCTGTCCACCGACGTGCGCGGCATCTGACGCTGTGTCCCGACGGGCCGCCCCGCGATGTTGGGTCATGGCCTGATCGGACCGTATCATACTGTGATGGCTTCTGAGTTCTCGGATGAGGATCACCGACTACGGCGCATGGCGAACCTGGCCCCGAACGCAGAGTGTTCCGCCGCGGCTGGAATCAGGAAGGCCACGACGCGGTCGGAATCCGTCCGTCCCCGCCAGTCGCTCCGATCTGCCGGATACCGGCGGAAACATGCGGGAGTGCTAGGATTAGCATGTTTCCAACGGGATCAAAAGGAAACTGCGCGGTTCCGTTGCGCCCCGGATCCTCAGCGTTGACGTCGCCTTCAGGAGAGCGCTCATGCCGCAGGGTGGTACGACAATTCCATGGCGATTCGGCGGACTGGCCATCGCAGCCATCGTCTTTGTCTCCTTGATTCTGAACGCGACGCTGCTCTGGAGATTGTTCGGAACAGGCGATGGGGCCCGTGAAACGTCCGGCGTGGCCGCGCCAGGAACTGAGCGACTCGCGCGACAACCTCCATCGCGGCCTCCGGTGAAGCCGCGGGAAGCGGACAAGATCCGTGAGCGCCGGCAGTGGGAGGCGGGCCCATCGCGGCCGGATGGAGAGAACCCCGCGGCGCCAGGGGTGAAAGTCGGCCTTCGTGGCAGGCAACCCGATCCCTCGCCGCCGGGGACGGCCCGTTTGCAGGCGAGCGCACCGAACTCACCAGACGGCGCAGATCCCACGAACGTGTCCGCGCCTGCCGCCGCGATTGCGCAGAGGGCTCCGGAAGCGATCCCCCACACATCGGATTCCCGAACCGGAGGCCCCACGGTACCCTTCTCCGGTCTGCAAACGCCGAGAGTGGTCTCGTCCCCGGGGCGAGTCGCCCCTCCAGAAGCTGGGGCTGTGTCGCCCCCGGCGGGCGCCACGCCTCTGGAAACAGGAGCTGCATCGCCCGAGGAGGGCACCGCGGTGGAACCGAACACGCCCGTCGAGGCCGAACCTGGCTCGGATCGTACGCCGCCGCTCCTCCATGCCTTCCGTTTCGATCCGCCGGTCGTCGAAGGCGGAAGCGTGACGACGCTCACGGTCCAGGCGAGCGACGATCAGTCGGGCGTGAAGTCCTTCAGGGGAGAAATCCGCAGTCCCAACGGGTTGGCAACCCTATGGTTCGGGTCACAGGATTCAGGCAACGGAATCGTATCCACCCTCACGATTGCGCTTCCGCTCGAGGCCGAGACTGGGGTCTGGTACGTGTCGTGGATCTCCATGATCGACGGGGCAGACAACTCCTCATTGGTCCGGGCGTCCTCGCCGGCGACAGCTCCTCCAGGAGGCACGTTGACTGTGAGTTCCCCGGAGTCCGACTCCGCCGCGCCGGAGGTGCGCCAGGTCTGGTTCGACCAGACCACGGTCGGCGACGGGGAGAAGAACGTGATCGGGATCGAAGCACGTGACGATCGTTCCGGAGTCGCCTCCATCATGGGAGCGTGCCAGAGCCCGTCCAGGTCCGCCCTCATCTGGTTCAAGTGCGCCCAGAACGAAGGGTCAGGAATCTGGGAGGGAGACGTTCCGATTCCCAGGAACGCCGATTGCGGCGAATGGGTGGTTCATCACCTTGAGGCCAAGGACAAGGCCGGAAACACGACCGTTCTATCGGCCAACTCTCCGCTGCTGGCTCGCGCCAGTTTCCAGGTCTCATCTGGAGCTGATTGCGACTCCAGCCCCCCGACTTTTGAGGCATTCGACCTGTCCCCGAAGGTTGTCTCGAACGAGACTGCGGCGGAAATCCTCGTGACCGCGACGGTCCACGATGATGGAACCGGAACAGCCGCGATGTCGGGGTGGTTCGAGGGGCCCGTCTCGAGCGGTGGCCAGATCCCCAAGAACTTCTTCTACTGCTCTCCGGCCCCCAAGGATCCCGAGGCGCCATGGACCTGCAAGGTCCAGGTGCCTCAGCTCGCCGCCTGGGGGACCTGGAAGGTGGGCGTGATTCGCCTGCAGGACAAGGCCCTCAACTCCCGCGAGTACACCGCCGCCGATCCTGTCGTCTCCGGACGCGTCTTCGAAGTTCAATGAGCCAGACACAGGAACTGGCCCGTGCCGGCAACAAGCGTCATCACGCCCGAGGGGCCGCGCCTGCAAAGGTATAGTAACCAGGCGCATTAAAATTCATCGCGACCATCGAATAGACTCGCGGTACACCGACAAGGAGACTTGGTATGAAACTGATATGTCGTCGCATTGTCACGGCTCTCGGTCTGTTCGTTCTAGCCGCCCTCGGCCCCGCGTCCTCGGCTCAGCAGGCTCCGGACCGCGTCGCCGCGATCAAGCAGTGGCTGGCTCAGAGCAAGGCCCAGCTCAAGCAATACCAGTGGATCGAGACAACGGTCATCAGTCGCAAAGGGGAAGAGAAATCACGCGAGGTGAGCACCTGCTACTACGACGTCACCGGCGAAGTGCAGAAGGTGCCCGTGACGGCGCCCCCTGAAGCGGAGAAAAAGCGCGGCCTGCGCGGCATGATCATCGAGAAAAAGAAGGAGGAGATGACCGAGTACATGAAGGATGCGGTCGGGCTGGTGAAGACCTACGTCCCCCCGACTCCCGAGAAGATCCAGGCGAGCAAGGACGCCGGGAAAATGTCCATCGATGTCCTCCCCGGGGGGACGAACGTGAAGGTGAGCTTCCACGACTACGGGCGAGTCGGGGACAATCTGTCGATCACCATGGACCCAGCAACCAATCACATTTTCGGAATCAGCGTGGCCACGTACATCGACGATCCGAAGGGCGTGGTACTCCTCGACGTGAGCGTGAGTGCCCTTCCGGACGGTACCGGGTACCCGAGCCAGATCGTGCTCAACGCGAAAGCGGAGGACCTGATCGTCACGGTGACGAAGACGGGATACCGCAAGGCGCAACTCTGAGCCTTGCAATCAGCGCCGCGCGGCGCGACCACAAGTTGACACAACCCCCGTGCGCCCTTCGGGTTGTGGCGCCGAAGCGCCTATTTCTTCTTCGCCGGCGCCGGCGCCGGCGGGAAGTTGGCGAACATCTTCGTGGTGGCCTTCTCGACCTTCTTGGTGTTCTTATCCACGTTGGTGGTCAGCTCGTCCTTGGCGGTCCCGCGGAACAGGAGGGCCTTCGAGCTGGTCTCGAAGATGTCCACGACGAGCGTGCCCACGGTGTATTCCGATTCGGTGATGGTGCCCGACCCCATACCACCCCACCGCCAGCCGGCGCCGCCGCCGTAGAAGGCGTTCAACTGCTTCTTCGTCTCCGTGGCGCCGTGCAGAAGCACCGA
The DNA here is from genome assembly GCA_964637755.1 of uncultured bacterium. GTDB lineage: Bacteria > Methylomirabilota > Methylomirabilia > Rokubacteriales > CSP1-6 > AR9. The sequence continues at coordinate 9,440 of CAZWXA010000121.1, forward strand.
CGCATCGGTCTTGGAGGGGTCCGCCGCCTTGGTCCACCCCTTTCCCGTGAGCCTCTGCTCGATCTCGCTGACGAGGCGCTGCTCGGCGAGCGGATTGCCCCAGCCAGTGGCGACCTGGACCGTGAACGTCTTGATCTTCGTGAAGTCGTAGGTCTGGTCGAAGTCCACTGAGACCTGCTGCTGAGCCATCGCCGCCGCGGGCGCCAGCACAAGAACCACAAACGCCGTCAAAATCATCGTTCTTCTCATGGCGTCACCTCCTCATCGGGTTGCGCATCATCGTTCACCGCGTCCGGGGACTCCGGTGAGTCCCCTTTCAGCAACCAGCCTAGCATCAGTAGCACGAACTTGATCTCGGAGCCGCCCGCGCC
>CAZWXA010000122.1:0-9791 GCA_964637755.1 uncultured bacterium
CGTACTGCCGGATCAAGGGCGGCCAGTTCGAGGCGCGCCTCTCCCGGGCCGCCGCTTATCAGCTTGGCCAGCTCATTGACTACGACGAGGCGACCGGCACGGCGGTGCTCAAAGTCGGCGGCACGACCCACCGCCTGAGGCCGAGCGGTTGAATCGGAAGGGGCCAGTGTCCTATAGTAAAACGCCATGCCGAGAAAGAAGAGAGAGGCGCGGACGGCCGTCAGCCTGAGGGCAGGATCGCCACGGGATTGGGCCGGGCGGCTGGGGTTCGAGCAACTCCTGTCCGAGCTGTCCAGCGCGTTCGTGGGCGTCGCCCCGAGCGCGGTGGACGCCGAGATCGAGCGCTGGCTTCGCCGGCTGGTGGAGTTCCTCGGCGTCGACCGGGCTTCAATCGTGCAGCTGTCGCGGGACGGCAAGGAGCTGCAGATGACGCACTCCTGCGCGGTCGAGGGTGTGCCCCCGTTCCCTCTGATCGTGATGAATACCGAGTTTCCGTGGTACGTGGAGCAGGTGCGGCAGGGTCGCATGCTCCGGTTCGAGCAGCTTCCGGCCGGGGTGCCCCCGGAGGCCGTGGCGGAGCGTACCTACGTGGCGAGCACCGGGTTCAAGTCCCATCTCATGCTTCCCCTCACCGTCGCGGGCACGACACTGGCGGGCCTCGCGTTCGGATGCTTCCGCGCTCACCGGACCTGGCCGGACGATCTGGTCAAGCGCCTGGGGCTGGTCGCGGAGGTATTCGCCAACGCCCTGGCCCGGAAGCGGGCGTGCCAGGCGCTGGAGGAGCGCCTGGCATTCGAGCGGATGATCGCCGACCTGGTCAAGACGTTCGTGAACATCCCGGCCGACGAGCTCGACGCCCAGATCCTCGAGGGACTCGGGCGGCTCATCGGGCAGCTCGGGGTGGATCGGAGCTCGCTCGCCCGGTTCTCCAGAGACACCGGGTCGCTCGGCGTCGTGCAGTGGGCCGGGGTCACGGGGATCCCCGCACCGCGGTCCCTCGACGAGTACCCCTGGTATAAGGAGCAGCTGCGCCAGGGGCGGATCGTTTTCCTCAGGCGGGTGCCGGACGACCTCCCGGCCGAGGCAGTCGCCGAGCGCGAGAGGTTCCCGCGAATCGGGATACGTTCACACCTCGCCATCCCCCTCGTGACCGGCGGGCGAGCATGGGGGTTCATCGGGATCGCCGCCTTCAGTCAGCCCCGCGACTGGACCCCCGAGGAGATCCAGCGCCTCCGCCTCGTGGGCGAGATCATGATGAACGCCCTGCTGCGCCGGGAGTCGGAGGAGTCGGCCAGCCACCGGCGGGACGAGCTGGCCCACGTGGCCCGGGTCGCCGCCCTGGGTGACCTCACCGCCGCCCTCGCCCACGAGCTGAACCAGCCTCTGGCGGCGATCCAGGCGAACGTCCAGGCGACCCGGCGGCTCCTGGCCCGCGGCGAGCCGCCCAGCGACCTGGACGAGATCCTCGGCGACATCGGGGGTGACGCCACGCGGGCGGCGGATCTCATCCGGCGCCTGCGCGATCTCCTGCGCCGCGGCGAGCTGGAGAAGGTCCCGCTCGACCTGAACCAGGTCGTTCGAGACATCGAACACATTGGCCAGGCCGAGGCGCACCGCCACGGCGCCCGGCTCATCCTCCGGCTGGAACCCGACGTGCCGAAGGCCCAGGGTGACGCGGTCCAGCTGCAGCAGGTGCTGCTGAACCTGATCCGGAACGCGGCAGAGGCGATGGCCGGTATGCCGGCCGACACCCTCGAAGTGGTGGTGCACACCGCCGTGTCGCCGGCCGACCGTGTGATGGTGACCGTCGAGGACACCGGGCCACCGATCGACGACGCGGCCTTCAAGGGGCTCTTCACCCCCTTCCACACCACCAAGCCGGAAGGCCTCGGCATGGGGCTCGCGATCAGCCTCTCCATCATCGAGGCCCACGGCGGCTGGCTCTGGGCCGAGCGGCGACCCGAGCGCGGCCTGGCCGTGCGGTTCACCCTCCAGACGGGGACGGAGGGCGGTCCGTGACCGAGGACGCTGTCGTCTTCGTCGTGGACGACGACGAGTCGGTCCGGACTGCCCTGGCGCGGCTGGTGCGCTCGATCGGCCTGGAGGTGCAGGCGTTCCCCACGCCGGCCGCGTTCCTGGCGAGCCCGCGCCCCGCCGACCGACCCGCGTGCCTCGTCCTCGACCTCCGGATGCCGGGCGCGAGCGGACTCGCCCTCCAGCAGGAGCTCGCGCGCTCCCGGGCCGAGCTGCCCATCGTGTTCCTCACGGGGCACGCAGACGTGGCCACGAGCGTGCGGGCGATGAAGGCAGGGGCCGTGGACTTCATCGAGAAGCCTCCGCGCGAGTCGGAGCTCCTCGACGCCATCCACCGCGCCCTCAAGCGCGACCGGGAAGCCCGGGCGGCACGGGCCGAGCGCACGGCCATCGAGCGCCTGGTCACCGCGCTGACGCCGCGCGAGCGCGAGGTCCTCGCCCTGGTCGTGGCCGGGCTACCCAACAAGCGGGTGGCCGACCGCCTCGGCGCCAGCGAGAAGACGATCAAGGTCCACCGCGCGCGCGTCATGGAGAAAATGCGCGCGAGCTCGCTGGCCGATCTGGTCCGCCGGGCCCAGGCCGTCGGGATCGGCCCGGGCTCGGGCGCCGACCAGAAACGCCGGTAGTCCCCGTCGCCCGTAGGCCTAAAGGCCTACATCCCCCCGGCCAAGGTCCAATTTACGACCGCGTCCGGCGCTGCTCTAATGCGCGCGGCATCATGCAAGTCGCGGAAGCCGTCGTCTACATCCTCGAGGACGACCCGTCGGTGCGCCGGTCGCTGGAGCGCCTCGCCCGGTCCGCCGGGTTTCAGGCCCAAGGATTCGCCACGGCGGCCGAGTTCCTGAACGCCAACCCGGGACGCCGGCCGGCCTGCCTCATCCTGGACCTCCGCCTGCCCGACATGCATGGGCTGGATGTGCAGCGACGGCTCGCGCGGATGGACCCCAGCCTGCAGGTGGTGGTCCTCACGGGCCACGGGGATGACCAGGCAAAGCGGGAAGCGTTCGCGGCCGGGGCGGTGGCGTTTCTCTCCAAGCCGTGCGATGATCTGGCGCTCCTGGACGCGATCCGGCGGGCCCTGGCCGGACCGTGACGACCATCCCGTAGTCTGCTGGTCCCCCGGGGCATGGGGCTCCGGGGATGTAGGGGGCAAACAGTTGACGAAAAGGAGAAGGATCATGCGAACTTTACTCGGTTTACTGCTCGTAAGCGTGATGATCGTGGCCTCCGCCTGCGCGACGATGCCGGCGCCACCTCCCAGCGTCGACGTGACTGGAAGCTGGGCCGGCACGTGGACCTACGAGAACTGGAGCCTGGGTAACGGTACCATTACGGGCACGTTCAAGCAGGACGGGGCGAATCTCTCTGGGAACTTCAACGTCACCGGTCCTTCGCTGAACCACGTGGCAAACATCATTGGGTTTGTCCAGGGCAATGACGTCAGGCTGTCTCAGCCGTCCACGGGCACCTTGACCGTGACCGGGAACCAGATGAGCGGGTACGTCAACGGGCTCAACCCCGCCAAGGTCACGCTCCGCAAGCAATAGCGCTCGCCACGATGAACCGACGCAGGATGATCAGAATCACTCCGGTGAAGCGCCTGGATGAAACTCACGGCTATACGAGCAAGTAGGGGGGCTTAGCACACGTGAACGAGTGGGGGAAGACGTTCCTCACCCAGATCGTCATCGGGCTCCTACTGGCTCTCCTCTTTGCGACCCTCGGCCTCCAGTAGGGGAAGCAATGCGTGAGTTGCGGTTGGGCGCCATCCTTCTAGCCCTCCTGCTCGTCTGGGGGAGCGCGGACGCGTCGGCCGGGCCGGCGACCGACCAGATGAAAGTGGCGGTCCAGAGGGTCATCACCGTCCTGGACGACCCCGTCCTTAAGGCCAACGGCAAGGCAAGGGAGCGCCGGGCCGCCATCCGCGCCGCCGCCGGCGAGGCCTTCGACTTCGGGGAGACCGCCAAGCGCGCCCTCGGACGCCACTGGCAGAACCTGACGGCCGCAGAGCAGGAGGAGTTCGTGCGGCTGTTCGCCGACCTCTTCGAGCGCGCCTACTTCGCCAAGCTCGACCGCTACTCCGGCGAGAAGGTCCTGTTCGATCGGGAGCGGATGGACGGCGGGTTTGCGACGGTCTCCACGAGGATCTTCCTCAAGCAGGGGCAGGAGGCCTCCGTCGACTACCAGCTGCACCAGCGGGGCGACCGCTGGCTCGTGTACGACGTCGTCATCGAAGGCATCAGCCTGGTCGCGAACTACCGCGTCCAGTTCAACAAGATCATCCAGACCTCGTCCTACCAGGCCCTGATCGCGCAGCTCAGCGCCAAGCACAATTGGTGATGCCATGACCGCGCGGCGCGCCGAAATGAGGAGGATGAAGATGAAAAGGTTGGCTGAGCTGCTGCTGGTGGGAGTGCTTGCGCTGTCGCTCCCCGGGCCCGCGCGGGCCCAGACGGTGGGCGACGTGTTCCGCCAGGTGTACGAGTCCGTGGTGGTGATCCGCGCCAAGGGACAGGAGGTTTCCCCGCGCACGGGCGCCGTCTCGACCTTCACCGAGACGGGGTCCGGGGTGCTGATCTCTGCGGATGGCAAGGTGATGACCGCCGCGCACGTCGTCCACGCCATGAGCGACATCACGGTCGAGTTCGCCACGGGCGGGGCCGTGAAGGCGCGCGTGATCGCCTCCGAGCCGGGCGCCGACCTCTCGCTGATGCAGCTGGAACAGGTGCCGCCGGGGGCGAAGGTGGCGCGGATGGCCAACTCCGATTCCATGCGGATCGGGGACCAGGTGGTCGTCGTCGGGGCGCCGTACGGCCTCAGCCACTCGCTCACGGTGGGGCACATCAGCGCGCGGTACGCCCCCAACACGGTCTACCGCGCGTTCCCCCTCGCTGAGTTCTTCCAGACGGACGCGCCCATCAACACGGGGAACTCCGGCGGGCCCATGTTCAACATGGCGGGCGAGGTGATCGGGGTCGTGAGCCACATCATCTCCAAGTCGGGGGGGAGCGAGGGGCTCGGGTTCGTCGTCACGATCAACACCGCCCGGCAGCTCCTCCTCGAGCGGCGGGCCATCTGGAGCGGCATCGAGTTCTACCTGCTCACGGAGCGACAGGCCGCCGTGCTCAACCTGCCCCAGCCGGGCGGCATGCTGGTCAAGGTGGTGGCCAAGGACTCCCCCGCCGACCAGGCCGGGGTCCGAGCGGGCGTCGTCCCCGCGACGATCGACGGCCAGGAGATGGTCCTCGGGGGCGACATCATCCTGGCCGTGGCCGAGACCCCCATCACCGACGCGATGGGCGCCGCGAAGATCCGCCAGCACCTGGCGAGCCTGGCCCCGAACACCCCTTTCAAGATCAGGGTGCTCCGGCTGGGGAAGATCGTCGAGCTGACCGCCGGGCTTCCATAAAAAAGGAGGTTCACAGGATATGCGAGTTTCAAAAGCTAGCACGACCATGACCCTCGGGGTGACGCTCGGAGCGCTCCTCTGGGCCGCTCCCGGGCAGGGACAGCAGTTCGTCTACCCCGAGCGCGGGCAGAGCCCGCAGCAGCAGCAACAGGACCGCGGAGAGTGCCACGCCTGGGCGGTCCAGCAGTCGGGCTACGACCCGGCCGCACCGAGGATGGCGGCGGCGGCGCCACCGCCCAGCACCGGGCCGCAGGGACAGGTAATGAGAGGGGCGGCGCGCGGGGCGGCGCTGGGCGCGGTCGGCGGGGCGATCGCGGGCGATGCGGGCAAGGGAGCGGCCGCCGGGGCCGCGATGGGCGGCCTCTTCGGAGGGATGAGGCGGGTCGACCAGCAACGCGCCCAGCAGGAGCAATACAACCAGGGGATGGCGCAGCAGCAGGCGATGCAGGCCCAGGGGACCGACACCTACAACCGTGCGCTGAGCGCGTGCCTGGCCGGGCGCGGCTACACCGTGAGGTAGAGCCATGAAGACATTGATCGTGCTGCTGGCGATGGTCGTCGTCCTCCTCGCGAGCGTGATCCCTGTCCGTGCCGCGGCCCCGTTCGACGGGTCGGTGCCGCTGCTCTGTGCCGCCATCGAGGTGATGGAGTGCGCGGCGGGAGAGGAGTGCCACCGGCGCACGCCCGAGGCCGTCAACCTCCCGCAGTTCTTCAATATCGACGTGAGGGCGAAGTCGATCGGCGCGGCCGACGGCAGCCGCACCGCGCCCGTTCAGCGCGTGGACCAGGCGAACGGCCGCGTGATCCTGCAGGGCGGCCAGGAAGGCCGCGCCTGGAGCATCGTGATCGCGGCCGACACGGGCAAGCTGTCGGCAAGCGTCGTCGAGCAGTCGGGCGGGTTCGTGATCTTCGGGGCATGCACGGCTCGCTAGCACGGGGCCGTCACGCGGAGGACTCAGGATGAAGGCAATCGTCGCGCACGGCCTGTTCCGCGGTCTGGCGCTCGTCTGTCTCGCCCTGCTTGCCTCGGCCTGCGCGACGCCCATCGGAGTCGTGCGCGGAAGCACCCAGGAGGTCCACCGCGCCCTCACCTCCAACGTGCTGTCGGCCGGCCGGCCGAGCGAGTGGTCCAAGCAGGTCTTGCAGCGCAACAACCTGTTCGAGCGGTTCGAGGATGATCCTGGCGCGACGCTCGAGGAGCTCCGGAAACGCCTCCAGGACCGGGTGACTCCGGACCGTCTGTTCGCGCTGGCGGAACTGTCGTTCCTCCACGCGGAGCAGTCGGGGAAGCGGGAGTACTACCTGGCCGCGGCAGCCTACGCCTACGCCTTCGTGCTCCCCGAGCGCGAAGAAGTGGTGATCCGCGCCATTGATCCACGGGCCCGCTTGGCCGTGGACCTCTACAATCTGGGGGTCAGCCGCGGGCTAAAGTCGCCCGACGGGGAGGAAGTCATCCTCGAGGCGGGCACGCACCCGCTGCCGTTCGGCGAGATGACCCTCACGGTGGAGCCGTCGCAGTTCCTCTGGGGGGGCTACCGCTTCAACCGCTTCATCCCGGTGGGCGAGTTCGTGGTGCGCGGGCTGCGCAACCGCTACCGCGAGTTCGGCGCCGGCGCGGCACTCGCCGCCGAGGTGGAGCCGGTCGAGTCGGGCCCGGCCGCCGAGGCGGCCCGCAAGCGGATCCCGCCGCGGATCAAGGTGCCGGTGACGGCCTTCGTGCGCTTCACCGAGCCGCTGCGCGGCGTTCTGGAGGGCAAGCTCCAGGGGCGGATCGAGCTCTACGCGGCCGACCAGGCGACGACGGTGCGGGTGGGCAATCGCGACGTGCCGCTGGAGCTGGAGCCGACGGCGGCGCTTGCATACCAGCTCGAGGGAGCGCCGGTCTGGGACTTCGAGCTGGCGGGCTTCCGGTTCGCCGAGCAGCAGGTGCTCGCGGACGGGCTCATCATGCTGCACCCCTATCGTCCCGGGCGTATCCCGGTCGTCCTGGTGCACGGCACGGCGTCGAGCCCGGCGCGGTGGGCGGAGATGGTCAACGAGCTCGAGAATGACCCCGTGCTCCGTGGCCGCTTCCAGTTCTGGCTGTTCCAGTACAACACCGGGCAGCCGGTCCTCTACTCGGCCTACCTCATGCGCCGCGCGCTCACGGCCACCGTCGCTGAGGTGGACCCGGTCGGGCAGGACCCCGCCCTGCGCCGCATGGTGATCATCGGCCACAGTCAGGGCGGCCTCCTCACCAAGCTGATGGCGGTGCCGAGCGGGACGCGCTTCTGGGACAACGTGAGCAAGGTCCCCTTCGACCAGGTGGAGATGGCTCCCGAGACCCAGCGGCTGGCCCGCGACGCGATGTTCTTCGAGCCCGTGCCCAACGTCGAGCGCGTGGTCTTCATCTCCACACCCCACCGGGGAAGCTTCCGCGCGACGGGCTGGGTCCTCGGCCTCATCAGGCGACTCGTCAACCTGCCTGGCGCGCTGGTCTCACAGTTCCAGAATCTCCTCGCGGCGCCGGCATTCGCCGAGCTCCGGATGAGCCAGCTCCCGACTTCCGTGGATAACATGAGCCCCGGCCATCCATTCCTCCGGGCGCTGGGGGCCTCGCCCATCGATCCCCGCATCACCGCGCACTCGATCATCTCGGTGCTGGGGGAAGGCCCCCTGACTGGCAAGACCGACGGGGTCGTCGCCTACGAGAGCGCCCACATCGAGGGCGTCGCCTCCGAGAAGGTGGTGCGCTCGAGCCATTCCACCCAGGGTCACCCCGAGACGATCGAGGAGGTCCGACGGATCCTCCGCGAGCATCTCGGCCAACGGTGAGCCGGGGGGGTGGACGAGAGGAGGAACCGTGAGCGTTGCACGTAGATTGGTCAGATCACATCGTCATCGGGTCGGACGGAGGGGGGTCTCGTGAAACAGGAGGTCGGTCATCGGATAGTGTCGTCGGTTCAGCGTCCAGAGGCGGAGGCCGGCCGTGCTTGCAGCGGCGGCAACCAGCGCGTCGGCGATCTCGACCCCGTGCGATCTCGAGTACCGGGACAGATACCCGCCAGCGCGTCGCCCAACAGCGGCATCGAGCACGACGTCCCCTCGCGCGTGGAAAAAGGCCTCGGCCAAGGGTTCCTCGCCTGGACGCAGTCCCGCCCAGATTTCCGCAAGGGAAATGGCGCAGCAGTAGGTCGGCACACCTGCCCGCTCGATGGCGCGGATAGCGTCACCCGTCTCGCGTCGGCCCCGGAGCGCCTGGATGATGACGTCGGAGTCGAGGAGGATCCCGGTCAGGGCCGGAGTCGGTGCGTATCGCGCCGCAGCCGTCTCACGTACCCTCGAGTGTCGCCGAGGTCGGTGCGGTCTCGCCATAACCCCTCGATCGCGCGGAGCGTCGCCTCCCGCTCGTCCGCCCCGGCGCCGTACGCCCTCGCCAGGGCATCGCGCACCAGCGCCGAGATCGGACGGCCCTGTTTTCGGGCGATCTCCCGCAGGCGGCGGTGGATCGTCTCATCGAGATAGAGCTGAGTCCTGACCATGCAATGTATATACATCGTCCCTTGGGGGTTCGTCAAGTGCACCATCGGCGACGTGAAGGCTGACCAGTGAAGGGACGGGATAGGCACCGCGCCCCGATGTGTAGCGTTCCTGTCCCAACTGTGCGATGATCAGGCCCTTGTGGACGAGGCAAACACTCTACCAAGGAGGAATGAATGATGAGCAGGATCGTCCCGAACACGAATCGAGCATGGTCCCTTTTGGGCGCGTTGTTCCTGCTTCTGGCGGGAGCGGGGGGGACGGCGGCCCAGCAGTACGAGCATCCGGCTGATCAGCGCGCGGCGCAGGTTCTCCCGAGTGGGATGGTCCAGGGCCCGCACTACCAGCTGCAGAACCCGGTAGTGTCCGACGGGTACATGTATCGCTTCAGCGTGAAATCCGACTACGGCCCGTTCGAGGTCACCGGACTCGGCGCTCTGCGCAAGCTCGAAACCGAGATCCAGGCGATCGCGAAGCTGAAGGAGATCAAGGCGGGCAAGGCGTTCGGCAAGGCGGTCGTGGACTCGGCGACGGGCCCGTTCCAACTCATCGGGCATCTCGTCACCCATCCGGTGGACACCGTCACGGGGGTCCCCAAGGGCGCCTGGAAGGTCATGGAAGACGCCGGCGAATCGATCACCACCGAGCGGAACCCGAGCGACGACCCGATGTACGCGAAGTTCCTGCTGATGTCGGGAAACAAGCGGAACTACGCCTCGCAGCTCGGCGTGGACGTCTACTCGAGAAATCCGGTGCTGCAGAAGGAGCTGAACGGCGTCGGCTGGGCGGCGGCCGTCGGCAACCTCACCGTCAGCGCGGCGCTGATGCC
>CAZWXA010000123.1:0-5041 GCA_964637755.1 uncultured bacterium
GCCCGCGACTTCCTCGTGCCGAGCCGGCTCTCGCGCGGCAGCTTCTACGCGCTCCCGCAGTCGCCCCAGCTCTTCAAGCAGCTCCTGATGGTGGCGGGCTTCGAGCGGTACTTCCAGATCGCCCGTTGCTTCAGGGACGAGGACCTGCGGAAGGACCGCCAGCCGGAATTCACCCAGATCGACATCGAGACGTCGTTCCTCGACCGCGACGACCTGCTGCCGCTGATCGAGGGGATGATCGTGGCGGTCTTCCGGGAGGTGAAGGGGCTCGAGCTGGTCACGCCGTTTCCGCGGCTCACCTATGCCGAGGCGATGGATCGGTTCGGATCGGACAAGCCGGACCTCCGGTTCGGGCTCGAGCTCGTCGACCTGACCGATCTCTTCCACGGAGGGCAGTTCCAGGCGTTCGCCGAGGTGGCCGGCGCCGGAGGTGTGGTCAAGGGGCTGCGCATTCCGGGTGCAGGGGGGCTGAGCCGCAAGGAGGCCGACGAGCTGACCGCGACCGCGAAGAGCCTCGGCGCGCGCGGCCTCGTCTGGGTCAAGGTCGGCCCCGACGGCTTCCAGTCCCCGGTCGCCCGCTTCCTCGACCCGCTCCGGGGCTCTCTGCTCGACCGGCTCGCTGCGGGTCCGGGTGATCTGCTCCTCATCGTCGCGGACCTCATGCCGGTTGCCGCCTCTGTCCTCGGCCGCCTGCGCGTGGACCTCGCCGAGCGCCACCGCCTGATCCCGGCCGAGCGGACGGTGCTCGCGTGGATCGTCGATTTTCCGCTCTTCGAGTACAACGTCGCGGAGAAGCGCTGGGACTCCATGCACCACCCGTTCACCGCGCCGCGCGCCGAGGACCTGGTCCTGATGGAATCGGATCCGGGGCGGGCGCTGGCGAGGGCGTACGACCTGGTGCTGAACGGCCAGGAGATCGGCGGCGGAAGCATCCGCATTCACCAGCAGTCGATCCAGCAGAAGGTGTTCGACCTGCTCGGCATCTCGAAGGCCGAGGCGCGCGCGAAGTTCGGGTTCCTGCTCGACGCCCTCGAGTTCGGCGCGCCCCCGATGGGTGGCATTGCCTTCGGGCTCGACCGGCTCACCGCGATCCTCGCCGGCGCCGAGTCGATCCGGGACGTCATCGCGTTCCCGAAGACCCAGAAGGGGACCGACCCGATGACGGACGCCCCGTCACCCGTCGGCCCCGAGGCGCTCCGGGAGGTCGGCGTCCGGCTCGTGGATCCGGATCGCGGTCCGGAGCCTTCCTCCGAGGGGAAATGAGCGACGCGCCGACGGTCACCCGGCGCATCGCCCTCGCGCCGGATGTCGACCTCCTGCCGCTCCTCGGGCGCAACGACGACCACCTCCGCACCCTCGAGTCCGAGCTGGATGTGCGGATCGTCGCCCGCGGGCACGAGATCATGGTCAGGGGGGACGGCACCCGGGTGGCCAAGGCCGAACGCCTGCTCGTCCAGCTCGCGGATCTGGTCCGCGCGGGAACCTCGCTCCACGGCTCCGAGGTGCGCGCCGCGCTCCGGATTCTCGCCGACGACGAGCAGGCGGACCTGAAGTCGATCTTCTCGGACGCGATCTCGATCCCGTCCCGCAAGAAGCTGATCGCGCCCAAGAGCGTCAACCAGCGCCGCTATCTGGAATCGGTGCGGAAGAACGATCTCGTGTTCGCGATCGGCCCGGCCGGGACGGGGAAGAGCTACCTCGGCGTCGCGATGGCGGTCTCGGCCCTCATGAAGCGCTCGGTCGCTCGCATCGTCCTCACCCGGCCGGCCGTCGAGGCCGGCGAGCGTCTGGGATTCCTGCCCGGCGACCTGTACGAAAAGGTCCACCCGTACCTCCGGCCGCTCTACGACGCGCTCCACGACATGCTCGAGCCCGAGAAGGTCGCCGGCCTCACGGAGAAGGGCGCCATCGAGATCGCGCCGCTCGCGTACATGCGCGGCCGCACGCTGAACGACGCCTTCATCATCCTCGACGAGGCGCAGAACGCGACGAGCGAGCAGATGAAGATGTTCCTGACCCGGCTCGGGTTCAACTCGAAGATGGTGGTGACCGGTGACATCACGCAGGTGGACCTGCCGTCGTCGAGGCCCTCGGGGCTGATCGAGATCCAGGCCGTGCTGAGGGGCGTGCCCGAGATCGGCTTCGTGTACTTCGACGAGAAGGACGTCGTGCGGCACCGGCTCGTCTCCGCCATCGTCCGAGCCTACGAGGCCCACGGGGCGAGTCCGAAGCGGGGCGCCGCCCCGCGCGCCGCCGCCGCCGACGAGGAGGGCGACCCGGTGGCGGACGGCCGGGACCAGGAGAGTGGCGGCTGACCGTTCCCGAGACCGTCTCGCTGGTCAACCGACAACGGCTGGTCAGGATCCCCCACAACCGGGTGCGCCGGACCGTGGCGCGGGCGCTGGCAGCCCTCGGGCGCAGCGGCCAGGACCTCGATCTCACGTTTGTCGACGACGCCGAGATCCGCCGGTTGAACGCCCGGTTCCGCGGGGTGCGCCGCCGGACCGATGTGCTCGCGTTCCCCCTCGACGCGCCCCTGCTGGGCGAGGTGATCATCTCGGCCGAGACCGCCCGGCGCCAGGCCAGGCACCTGCAGGTGCCGCTCGCCCTGGAGCTGGACCTGCTCGTGACCCATGGCGTGCTGCACCTGGTCGGATATGATGACCGGGAGCCCCTCGAGGCCAGACTCATGCACGAACGTGAACGCGAGATCCTGACCCACGGCGGCCGACCTGTCCCCGATCGGCTCTGGACCGGGCTCCTGCCCGCGTGACCTCACCGTTCCGCGCGGGCTTCGTCTCGCTGGTGGGTCGGCCGAACGCCGGCAAGTCCACGCTGCTCAACCGACTCGTCGGCGAGAAGCTGGCCATCGTCTCGCCCCGGCCCCAGACGACCCGGAACCGCATCACGGGCATCCGGAACCTGCCGGGGGCGCAGATCGTGTTCGTCGACACGCCGGGCCTCCACGAATCCGGCGGAAGGCTGGGCGAGTTCATGGCCTCGACGGTACGGCGCGCGATCGAAGACGTCGACATGGTCTGTCTCGTGGTGGACGCGTCGGCGACGCGTGGCCCGGACCCCGGCACGCTCGAACTGCTGCGGAAGGTCACCGCGCCCACCTTCTGCTGTCTCAACAAGGCGGATCTCGTCCGCCCCAGAACCCGGCTGCTGCCGCTGATCGCCGCCTGGCAGGAGGCGCGCCGATTCGCCGAGATCCTCCCCATCTCGGCCGTCGACGGCACGAACTGCGACCGTCTGGTCGACCGGATCGTCGACACGCTTCCCGCGCACCCGGCGTTCTTTCCGCCGGACACTCTCACGGATCAGCCGGAAACGTTCTACGTCGCCGAGGTCGTCCGCGAACAGATCTTCCGGCTCACGCGGGAGGAGATCCCCTACGCGACCGCCGTGCGTGTCGAGGAACTCGCCGAGCGCCGCGAGTGCCTGTACATCCGCGCCGCGATCTTCGTGGAGCAGGAGTCCCAGAAGGCGATCGTCATCGGCCGCGGGGGCTCGATGCTGAAACGGATCGGCACCGCGGCGCGGCACGGGCTGGAGGCCTTCTTCGGCGTGAAGGTCTTCCTGCAGCTCTCGGTCTCTGTGCGGCGCGCCTGGCGGAAGGACGCGCGAGCCCTCCGGGAGATGGGGTTCCTCCTGACCTCCTGATCATGGGGCTCGAGAAGACGCAGGCGGTCGTGATCGGCCGGCGCGGACTCGGCGAGAGCGATCGGCTCGTGACGTTCTACAGCCGGGGTCTCGGCAAGATCCGCGGCGTCGCCCGTGCCGCACGGCGTCCCCGGTCGAGGTTCAGCGGAGCGCTCGAGCTGTTCACCCTGGGCGAGCTCGTCTGCTTCGACTCGGGGCGCAGCGACCTGCTCCAGATCGACCACTTCGACATCGTCCATCCGTTCGCCAGGATCCGGGAGGATCTCGAGAGGTTCGGGCAGGGCGCGTGGATCCTCGAGTGCGTCGCGCGCCTCACCGCGGAGGGAGACCGCCAGAGCGCGCTGTACGGGCTCCTGGTGCGAGGCCTCCGTGCCCTCGAGGCGTCCGGCCCGCCTCGCCGGGCGGCGATCTGCTTCGGTGTGCGGTGCATCGAACTGCTCGGGCACCGGCCGCGGCTCGATGCGTGCATGGGGTGCGGTCGCCCCTACCCGTTCGGTCCGGCCCATCTCGACCTCGATGCCGGTGGCCTCGTTTGCGGCAGGTGCGAGCGCGAGGCGTCGGCCGGAGTCCCGATCTCCGCCCCCGCCGTGAGCGCTCTCGAACGGCTGCGGTCGCTCGCGTGGGAGGACGCGCTGACAGTGCCCCTTCCGCAGGTCGAGGCCGAGATCGCCGCCGTCCTCGATGCCCAGGTGTCCAGACTGATCGGCGAGCCGACCCGGACGCCGCGGTTCCTGCGCGAGGTCCGGCGCCTGTCTCTTCCCGGAGGACGAGCATGACGATGGATACGATCGTGTCGCTCTGCAAGCGCCGCGGCTTCATCTTCCAGTCGAGCGAGATCTACGGCGGAACGGGATCGTGCTGGGACTACGGCCCTCTGGGGGTGGAGCTGAAGAACAACATCAAGCGGGCGTGGTGGCGCGAGACGGTGCATCTCCGTCCGGACATGGTCGGACTCGACGCCTCCATCCTGATGCATTCGACGGTGTGGAAGGCGAGTGGCCACGTGGACCACTTCAGCGACCCGATGGTCGACTGCCGGGCGTGCCGCCGCCGTCTCCGGGCCGACAAGCTCGACGAGACGCCCTGGACGCATTACTGCCCGGAGAAGAAGGAGAACCGGTTCGAGATCCCGTCAGGAGAGCCGTGCAAGCACTGCGGGGTCCGGCGCACCCTGTGCCCCCACTGCGGCAAGGGCGACCTGACGCCGCCGCGCCAGTTCAACCTCATGTTCAAGACGTACATGGGGCCCGTGGAGGAGGAGGCCGCGGTCACCTTTCTGCGGCCCGAGACGGCGCAGGGCATCTTCGTCAATTTCGACAACGTGCTCCAGTCGATGCGCCCGAAGCTGCCGTTCGGCATCGCGCAGATCGGCAAG
>CAZWXA010000123.1:5150-5541 GCA_964637755.1 uncultured bacterium
GAGCGCCTGGCCTGGTACCAGCGCTACGGCATCCGCAGCGAGAACCTCCGCCTGCGCGAGCACGAGAAGGACGAGCTGGCGCATTACGCCAAGCGGACCGCCGACATCGAGTACCACTTTCCCATCGGCTGGAGCGAGCTCGAGGGCATCGCCAACCGCACGGACTTCGACCTGAAGCAGCACGCGCTCTGGAGCGGCAAGTCGCTGACGTACTTCGACGAGGAGCGGAAGACGCACGTGGTGCCGTTCGTGATCGAGCCGTCCGCCGGCGCCGATCGGAGCCTGCTCGCGTTCCTCGTGGATGCCTATCGAGAGGAGGAGGTGCGCGGCGAGAAGCGGGTCGTGCTGCGCCTGCACCACGACCTCGCGCCCACGAAGATCGCCGTGCTGC
>CAZWXA010000123.1:5551-9782 GCA_964637755.1 uncultured bacterium
GCTCAAGAAGCGCCCCGAGATCGTGGCGGCGGCGCGGCAGATCCGCGACGGGCTGGCCCGCCGCTGGGTGACCGTGTACGACGACACGGCGGCCATCGGCCGGCTCTATCGCCGGCAGGACGAGGTCGGCACGCCCTACTGCGTCACCGTCGACGTCAGGACCGTTGGCGACCCGGACAGGGGCGAAGCCGGAGACCAGCGGGTCACCGTCCGCGACCGGGACTCGATGCAGCAGATCCGGGTGCCGATCGCGGATCTACCGGCCGTGTTCCATGAGTTCTTCGACGGCGTGACATGGGATCGCGTGGCGGCGAGCCACGGCGTCGCGAGCTGACCGGCGCTCCCCCCCACGCTGTTCGAGCGGAGCGGCGGGAGCCGCGAGGCGAGGCCCGAGTTGATCCGCCCCGCTCGCCGCGTCACGCGCCGCCCCGGGGCCTCTTCCAGCCGCCGGTTGTCTTCCGATCAGGGCCCAAGAGCCACCCACGACCCGGAAGATGCCCAACGTCCAATCCCGGCCGCGTGATAGAGGCGATGGCGATGGATGACCCGGATTCACTCCAACTCGTGGGGTCCTATCAGGGTGACTGTGCGCCGGCGACCGGTCTTGCGAGCGCAGCGTCGCTCCCGTCTGCGGAGGCCGGGGGCGACGCGGTGGTCTGTCTCCGATGTCCGGGGCCCGCGCAGGTCACCGACGGCTCGGTTCCGGCCACGAACGCCATCGGCACAGGGCGAAGGCACTCGCCCGACGGGTCTTCGTCGACCAGCACCACGGTCACTCGATCGGGGACGGGAAACTCCTCTTTCGGCGTCTGGGTGAGCACCTTCGCCATGTAGCTCGTCCAGATCGGCACTGCGGCCCGCGAACCGGTCTCGTCCTTGCCGAGGCTGCGGGGCCGGTCGTATCCGACCCAGACCCCGGTCACGATGCGGGGCGTGAACCCGATGAACCAGGCGTTCGAGTAGTCGTTGGTCGTGCCGGTCTTGGCGGCAACGGGCCGGTCGAGGGCCCGGGCCGCTTGACCGGTGCCGCGCTCGACGACGCCGCGGAGCATGTGCGTGATGAGATAAGCGATCTCGGGCGAGAGCGCCTCCTTGCCCTGCGGCGCATGCTCGTACAGGAGTCGGCCCTGGTTGTCGATCACGTGGCGGGTCGGTGTCGGCTCCATCCACACCCCCTGATTCGCGAGCGTCCCGTACGCCGAGGTCAGCTCGAGCAGGGTCAGATCGGAGCTGCCGAGCGCCAGCGTGAGGTCGGTGTTGAGGGGGCTCGTGATGCCGAGACGGCGCGCGACCTGGATGGTGCGGGCGACGCCGATTCGCTCCTGCAGCTTGACCGTCACCACGTTGACGGATTCCTCGACGGCCTCCTGCAGGGTCGTGAGGCCCCGGAAGCGGCGGTCGTAGTTGTCCGGCTTCCAGGGGCGCCCGTTCCGGCCGACGGGGTACGTGACCGGCGCGTCCTCCACGAAGGTGGCGGGGGTGAAGCCCGCCTCCAGGGCGGCGATGTAGACGAAGGGCTTGAAGGCCGAGCCGGGCTGGCGCCGCGCCTGCACGGCTCGGTTGAACTCGCTCCGGAAGAAGTCGTACCCGCCGACCATGGCGCGGATGTAGCCCGTCTGCGGCTCGATCGTGAGGACGGCGCCTTCGGGCCGCCCTCCGCCCGAGGCCCCGCGGCGGGACTCGATCGCCTTCAGGCCCTCCCGTAGGGATTGCTCCGCCTGGAGCTGCATGGCCGGGTTGAGGGTCGTGTGGACGTGCAGCCCGCCCTTGAAGACCATGTCCTCCCCGAACCGCGCCTCGAGCGCACGCTGGACGTACTCGAGGAAGTGCTGTCCGGTGTTGCGCCGCCGCTCGGGCGGGAGCAGGCCGAGATCGGAGCTGGTAGCCCTCTTCGCCTCGGCCCGGGAGAGGACGCCGAATTCAACCATCCGGGTGAGCACGAGGTCGCGGCGCCGCCTCGCCGCATCCGGGTGGTCGAACGGGGAGTACGCCGAGGGCGCGCGGGGGAGGCCCGCGATCAGGGCGGCCTCGCGCCGGCTCAGCTCCGACACGGACTTGCCGAAGTAGGTGCGCGCGGCGGCCTCCACCCCGTAGGCGCCGTGGCCGAAGTAGACCTGGTTCAGGTACATCTCGAGGATGCGGTCTTTCGAGTACCGCCGCTCGATCTCGAGCGCGAGCACGGCCTCCTTCAGCTTGCGCTCGATGCTCTTGTCGGGGGTGAGAAAGAGCACCTTCGTGAGCTGCTGGGTGATCGTGCTCCCGCCCTCGGCCATGCGTCCACGGCGGTAGTTCTGGTAGAGGGCGCGCGCGATCCCGATGGGGTCCACGCCGAAGTGCGAGTAGAAGCGCCGGTCCTCGGTGGCGATCACGGCGTCGCGGAGGTCCCGCGGAATTTCCGTGAGCCGGACCTCCAGACGACGCTCGCCCGGGAGCTCGTGGTGGATACGCTCGTCGTTCTCGTCGAAGAACTTCGCGCCCTGGAGGGGCTCGATCTTCTCGAGGTCGGTGATCGACGGCAGCGGCGACCGGCGGAGGATCGTGAAGGCCCAGAGGCCAGCGGCGGCACCCGACAGACCCACCAGGAGAATCGCGAGCCCCGCGAGGAGAGCGAGCCGTCGGAGCCACCGGCGGCGGCCCGACCGTTTTGCGCGCGGCATACACTTCGATTATACTGCCCGGGGTGTGACGCCGCCTACGTTCCCGCCCGTCGATCACCAGCTCGCAGGAATCCGCCGCGGCACGGCCGAGATCGTCGTCGAGGCGGAGCTACGCGCGAAGCTGGCGCGCGGGATCCCCCTCCGGGTGAAGCTGGGACTCGATCCGACCGCCCCCGACCTCCACCTTGGACACACGGTCGTGCTCCAGAAGCTCCGGGACTTCCAGGAGCTCGGCCACGAGATCGTCATCGTCATCGGCGACTTCACCGGTATGATCGGCGATCCGACCGGGAGGTCGGAGACCAGGAAACAGCTCACGAGGGACCAGATCCGCGTCAACGCCGAGACCTACCGGACCCAGCTGGGCGCGGTGCTCGACGTCGGTCGGATGCGGATCGAGTTCAACTCGACCTGGCTGTCGGAGCTCCGCTTCGAGGACCTCATCCGCGAGACCGCGCACGTCACGGTCGCGCGGATGCTCCAGCGCGAGGACTTCGCGGCGCGGTACGCGAGCGGTCGCCCGATCAGCCTCCACGAGTTCCTGTATCCGATCGCCCAGGCGTACGATTCCGTGGCGCTCCGCGCGGATGTCGAGCTGGGCGGGACGGACCAGACGTTCAACCTCCTCATGGGGCGGGACCTGCAGCGCGCCCACGGTCAGGAACCGCAGGTCGCGGTGACCGTTCCGATCCTCGAGGGCCTCGACGGCGTCCAGAAGATGTCCAAGAGCGTCGGCAATTACGTCGGCCTCAGGGAGGGCGCGGACGAGATCTACGGAAAGCTGATGTCGATCTCGGACGACCTGATGTGGCGCTACTTCGATCTCCTCACTCGGCTGCCCGCCGCGGAAATCGGCACGCTCAGGGCCGGACATCCAAGGGACGCGAAGATGCAGCTGGCCAGAACCGTCACCGCCCAGTATCACGGGGAGGAGGCGGCGAGCGGAGCCGAGGCGAAGTTCGTGCGCCTGATCCGGCAAAGGCAGCCCCGGGAAGAAGACCTCGAGGAGGTCATGCTACACCCACTCTCCGAGGGTGGTGGTGCCATTCCTGGGGGCGGCGTGGGCCCGAGACCGCTCCGAATGGTGCTGAAGGAGGCGGGGTTCGTCCCGTCCCTCTCGGAGGCTCGGCACCGGATCCAAGAAGGAGCGGTCGAGGTCGACCGGGAGCGGGTCGTCGACGTGAACCATGCGCTCGCCCCCGGCCGGAGCTACTTGATCAGGGTGGGCCGCCGGTTCAAGCGGGTCATCCTGGAGGCCGCAAAGAATTCTTGACACGGTGGTTTCGTCCGAGTAGAGTTAGCGCTTGTCCCCGCTGAATGGGGAGAAAGCTCTTGCGAGTCCAGTCTCGCCGGTCGCTTCGATCAGGCTGACCGTAGGTTCTTTGAAAGTCGCATATGCTACGAGCTCACCGAAGAGGTGTGAGCACCATCCGTTCTACTGAGCCTTGCGCCCGACCGAGTGACTGTTTTAGGCAGTCGATCGTTTGGGCTTCGAGGACCAGGTTCATCTCAGGATTCTATGGCGAGTTTGATCCTGGCTCAGAGCGAACGCTGGCGGCGTACTTAACACATGC
>CAZWXA010000124.1:0-1708 GCA_964637755.1 uncultured bacterium
TGTCTGTTCGCGTTGAATCACCGTCGGGGGGAGCGCGCGCCGCTCCTCCCCGACACCCCCCACCGCCCGCCGACTTCTGCCCGCCCGGTCCATCAACGTCGGGGGGAGCGCGCGCCGCTCCTCCCCGAGGCCGGCTGGCGCTGTCCAGATGCTCGTGGCGTTCGCGATGTGGTTCCGGCATCGCTACGCGACTTCCACGATGTCGTCCTGCCGGACGAGAAGATCGCCGACCCGGTAGAAGAGCCCGGTCGACCGCATCTCGACTCCGGTCACCGTCCCCTCGGCCACGACCGTGGGAACGCTTCCGCCGTCCGCGCCGGGCGAGGCGGCCGTGACGCGGTAGAAGTACCGGCCTGGCGCCAGACGCCTCCCCTCGCCGTCCAGGCCGTCCCACTGGACGGCGCCGGGGCCCGCCGGGGAGGGGCCCAGAGAGAAACGGCGCACGAGCCGGCCCTGCAGGTCCGAGACGTCGACGGTCACGGCGCCCGCCGGTGCGAGGAGCGCGAAGCCGAGCGAGGGCGGTGCGGCTCCGCCAAGAGCGAACTCCTGGCCCGCCACCCGCGCGGTCCTTCCGAGGAGGGCGGCA
The DNA here is from genome assembly GCA_964637755.1 of uncultured bacterium. Lineage (GTDB taxonomy): Bacteria > Methylomirabilota > Methylomirabilia > Rokubacteriales > CSP1-6 > AR9. The sequence continues at coordinate 587 of CAZWXA010000124.1, forward strand.
CCGCTGGCGAGACTCGCACCTGCCCCGCCAAGCTTGAGCTGCTCGATGGCCGCGCCGATGTTCTGCAGCTCCTCGAGCGAGGTGAACTGGGCCGTCTGGGAGAGGAACTCGTTCTGCTGGAGCGGCGCCAGCGGATCCTGGTTGCGGAGCTGGGTGATGAGAAGGCGGAGGAAGTCGTCCCGCTTCAGGACCCCGCCGGGGTTCTGCACGGGAGCGGGGTCGACCGCGCCGGACGCCGCCAGTGGTTGAATCGTCATACGTCACCTCCGCGCCGCGGTCCTGGTCCTTCCGCGTACGCCGTCCTCGCGTTTCGTCCTGGTCCCACGACCTGTCATCGCGCCACGCGCTCCGCCGATCCTGCATGGTTCTGCGATCACACCCACAGGTCGACTCTCCCCTGAGCCGACCCGGCGAGGCGTCGCGGCGCGACGGCATTGGTCGCGCGGGCGGGCGGAGCAGGCACCCCGCGCTCCTCGGGTTGACGGCCGCCCCCGGCGAACTGTCGCGCCGCGGAATCGAACCCGAGCTCCACGCTGACGCGTCCGGCGACGATACCCTGCTCCGCCAGCGCCTCGCGCAGCCTGGAGACGCCCTGCTCGAGGAGGGCCCGCGTCGGCTCGTGCTCGGTGCTGATCCGGATTTCCAGGTGTCGTCCTTCGAGGACGGCCTCGATCCGGACTCCTCCCAGCTCGGGCGGATCGAGACGGAACGTCAGCTCATGGCGCCCGTCCCGCTGGAGCACGGTCACCCGCTCGACGATCTGGGTCACGACCGGCCCGGGCTCGGGAGCGGGGGCGGGGCGTCCGCCGCGGCGGCCCGCCCCGGCCTCCAGAGGCTCGCGCACCCTCCCGGACACGCCCTCACTGGTCAACACGGCCGGGCGATCCTCCTCGTCGTGGAGATCACCGCCGGACCGATCGGCCTCGCCTGCAGCCAGCGCACCCCTCGCTGCGTCCGGAATCGGCGCATCCGGACTCGGCGCCCTCACGTCGGCGGGCGGTTGCTGCCGCTCCGGCTCCCCCGCTCCGGCCGATCGGACACCCCGCGCCGCGACCCGAGTGACTCTGACGGCACTCCGGTCCGGGAGCCGCGGGAAAGGGGCGAATCCTGGTGTCTCGCTGG
>CAZWXA010000124.1:1808-9625 GCA_964637755.1 uncultured bacterium
CGCTGGGCTCGCCGAGGTCCCCGAGGTCGGACAGCCAGTGCCCGTCCGCCGGCGCGGGCATCGGCATCGGATCGGCCTGGACCCAGGCGTAGTCACTAATAGGTTCAACCACGCTCCGGCCGGCCGCGCGCGCCCGGGGCACGGCCGCCGTTCCGCCCGCTTCGCTCGCGTGGGGCCGAGACCTCTCGTCACCCCGATGCTCCGGCGCCCATGCTCCGGGCGCTCCAGGCGCCGCCTCCTCCGTGACACCGGGGCCCACGCCCCGGCCCCACCAGGACTCCGCGAGCGCGCCTTCGGCGACACCCCGCGCGTGCATCCCCCGCCCTCCCAGGACGCGCTCGAATCCGCGCTCGGACGGCAGGCTGGCGAGGCCGCCGGCTGTGGGCCACGACTCCGTCTCCTCGCGACCCGGGAAACCGGCGGCCGAAGCTACGCCGGATCCGGGCGATAAGATCGGTGGGGCAGTGTCCCCCCCGCGCTCCGTGAATCCGGCGGTCGAGACGGCGGCGAACCCTTGCATCGAGATCGAGCGGGCCTCTGCCTCGCCGCGATCCGCGAGGGCGGCGGCCGGCGAGGTGCCACGAGATCGGCTTCCCCCCGCGGAAGCGGGGGTCGGAGGCAAGCTCAGCGCCGAATCGACGGTCCTGGACGACGCCGCGGGCGCGACGTCGAGCTCCAACCTCCCTGCGACCGCGGCCGCGATGCTCGCGGCCAGAGAGACCCGCGTCGCCGTCGCGACCTCTCTCCCCGGTTCGAGAGTGCTCGGGTGATGGATGAGCCTCAGCTGGTTTGGTGGCGCGGGGATCGGATTCCGGTCCTTCGCGGTGGAAGAACGCCACGCGAGGACAGCGGGCACCAATCCCCGCGCTGACGGCGCCAGAAGGACCCCCGAATCGTCACCGGAGCCAGGAGAAGATCGTCGGCTCAGATCGAGTTCCTCCATCCCGGCGACGGCGGTTCCGAGCGCGGTCCCGTCTTCCGATCGGGTGTCGTCACCTGCCACGGTGAGCGCGGCGGTCTCGGCGGCCGACTCGAGGACCGCGCCATCTCGAACGCCGGTGAAGCGGCTCGGAGGCGCGGGATCGACGCCTTCCTTGCGTGGTACGGGCCTCGCGGCATCCGGATCCGGACCGTTGCCGACCTGATCCACGCCCGTGGCCCGCTCGATGGCGGGGCGTCCGGCGGCGCGGGCGGGCGCGCGCCTCTGCATCGTCGCTTTCTGTCCGCTCGGGCGCCCGGCGGACGCGCGGCCTTCCAGAGGCGCCGCCATGAGCGCCGGCGCGATGCGTCCGACCTCCGAACCGAGCAGGCGGTGATCGAGGTGATGGGACAGGGCCGTCGTGGGGTCCGCGGTGACGCCTCCGGCTCGCGCGATCCCGGTCTCCTCCGAGGAGCCGGTCACGGCAAGCACGCGACTCACCTGGACCCTCGCCGGCGGGACCTGAGCCGCCGGCTCCGGCGACACCGGGCGAGACAGCGTTTCGGGCACGACCGCCGGCGCGACCTCCGGTCCCGCGGTCTCATCGAGAGTCCCGTCGCTCTCCTGGCCGCCGGGCTCGCGATGGAGGGCGGCCGGGAGCCGCGGAGCCAGCGCGTGCGCCCCTCTCGGCGCGACCTGGAGGAGGAACGCGAGGAACCCCCCCGCCCGGTCCGGCGCCGGTGCGGCCAGATCACTGATCCCCGCCGTCGATCCCTGGGCGACGGCGCCGTCGATAACGGGCCCCGTCACGGCAAGTTGCCCCTGGCGCCGCGGCCCGCTTCCTCCGGCGGCGGTGCCGCCTGTCTGGCCTGGGCGATCCTCGCCGTGAGGTCGGCGGCCTGCTGCGGTGGGAGGAGGCCGAGCACGCGGGCGGCCTGACGCTCGCGCATGGCCAGCAGGATCCGGATGGCCAGCACAGGGTCGAGCTGCGCCATCACGGAGGCGGCCTCCTTGGGCCGCATCCCCTCGTAGATGGCCACCAGTTGCTCGATCCCCGGGTCCGCCCCCGGCCTGGATGCGGCGACCGCCCGCGACGGCGCCGTCTTCCTTCCCCGGTCGCGGGCCGCGGGAGGGGTCGGGGACGCCTCGAGGCGCGGGCGCCGGACGGCCGCCGACCCGCCCCGCTCGGACCCCGACTGGGCCGTCGATGACGGAACTATGGTTGACAGGGCGATGGCGGTGACGAGCGCGCCCGTAGCCATCCAGATCCCGGCCGTGAGCCAGCGCTTCATTGTTCCCTCCCCGCGGCGGACGCGGAAGACCGCCAGAGACGGTGCAACGACGCGACATCGTCCAGTTCCCGGCGCTCGGCGCTCTCGAGCCGTTGCCGGTAGTCCTCGCGGTGCAGCGCCTCGAGCCGCTCGATGACGCGCCGGCCCTGCGAGGCCGCGACCAGCGCTTCGCGCGCCAGCTCCGCCTGGCGCCGCGCCGTGGCCAGCTCCGTCTCGGCGCGCACCGCGCGCCGGGCGAGATCGTCGAGGACGTCGGCGAGGAGACCGATCTCCAGGCCCGTGGCTCCCCGAGCGCCGGCCCGCGCCACCGTGTCCCGGCACCCCGCGGCCTGGCGCCGGAGACCGTCGAGCCGGCTCGCCGCGGCGCCCCGGCGCCGGAGCGCCTGCGCCAGATCGAGGGCGCGCGCGTCTTCGAACCGCTGGCGATGGCGAAGGAGGGTCGCAAGGGGAAATCGATACGCCATCGCTACGCTGCCGTCGCCGCCCCGAGCCGGTCGCCGCCCGCCGCGCGGGTCGTCCGCGAGGCTTCAGGCGAGGGGAAGAGCGCCTGCAGCCGGGCGAGTGTCTCGGCGCGGGGACTCCGCTCGTCTCGCCCTTGCCGGAGGAACCGGGTGACGGCCTCGCGGGAGTCGAGGGCCCGATCGATCCTCGCGTCGCTGCCCCGCACGTAGGCACCGACGCTGACGAGATCCCTGGCCTCCCGGTAGACCGCGAGGTCTTCGCGCAGGGCCGCCGCCGCCCGCGCCTCGTCGCCGCCGAGCAGGTCGCCGGCGAGCCGGCTCACGCTGGCGAGAACGTCAATGGCCGGGAAGTGATTCGCGGCCGCCAGCTCCCGCCGGAGGACGATGTGGCCATCCAGGATCGCGCGCACCGTGTCCCCGAGGGGGTCGTTGAGATCGTCGCCCTCGACGAGGACGGTATAGAGCCCGGTGACGCTTCCAGAGTGCGGTGTCGTGCCGGCCCGCTCGAGGAGGCGCGGGAGCAGCGCGAACACCGACGGCGGGTAACCGCGCGTCGCCGGCGGCTCGCCCACGGCCAGGCCGATCTCCCGCTGGGCCATCGCGAAGCGCGTGAGGGAGTCCATCATCAGGAAGACCGTCCCGCCGCCGTCGCGGAAGTGCTCGGCGAGCGTCGTCGCGACGAAGGCCGCCTGCCGGCGGAGCAGCGGCGGCTCGTCGGACGTGGCCACCACCACGACCGAGCGGGCGAGGCCCGCCGCGCCGAGGTCGCGTTCGATGAACTCCCGCACCTCGCGGCCCCGCTCGCCGATGAGGCCGATCACGTTCACGTCGGCCCGCGCATGGCTGGCGAGGCTGCCGAGGAGCACGCTCTTCCCGACGCCGCTGCCCGAGAAGATGCCCACGCGCTGGCCGCGCCCGATCGGCGCCAGCGCGTCGATGGCGCGGATCCCGGTCTCGAGCGGCTCCTGGATCCGCTGGCGGGTCAGGACGGGCGGCGGCGCGTGGTGAACGGGCGCCGGCACCGTGTCCCGGAGCGGACCTCGCCCGTCGATGGGCCGCCCGAGCCCGTCGAGCACTCGGCCGAGCAGGGACGGACCCACCTCGACCATGTGAGGCCGTCCCGTCGACCGCACCTCGGTCCCCGGGCTGATACCCGCCAGGTCGTCGAGCGGCATCAGCAGCAGGCGGTCGTCCCGGAAGCCGACCACCTCCGCGAAGAATCGCCGGCGCCCCGAACGGATCTCGCACAGCTCGCCCAGCGAGGCGGTCAGGCCGCTGACCTGGATCGCCAGCCCCACGATCTGGGTCACCTTCCCCGTAGAGCGGACGAGGTCCGCCTTGCAGAGGCGGTCGTGTCGCCACTCCCAGGTGGTCCCGATCTCGATCATTGCCTCAGCTCCGTCACGAGCTTCCAGGCCTCCTCGATCTGCGACTCGACGCGCCCGTCCAGAAATCCGTCGGCAGTCTCGAGCACCCATTCGCCGGGATCGAGGCTCCAGTCGGGCTCCACTCGAACACGGGCGAGCGGCGATGGCTCGGCGCCGGACGCCTGCCGCCACGCCTCGACCGCCTCGACCGCCCCCGGACCGACGCGAAGGGCGACGGGCCGATCGCACCCGGAGAGCCGCTCGCTTACCCCCCGGATGACCGTGCGCAGCGCCGTGTCCGTCGTCTGCAGCTCCCCGTGCAAGACCTTCCGGGCCAGCGCGAGCACGAGGCGCGGGAGCTGGCGATCGACGTCCGCCGCCAGGTCGACCCGCCGGGCGAGCAGCGCCCGGCCTGCCGCCTCGAGCGAGGTCGCCAGGTCCGCCAGGCGAGCACTCCAGTCGGCGTGGGCCAGCGCGCGCCCCTCCTCTCGGCCGGCCTCGAACCCCTCCGCCCGGGCGCGCTCGCGCACGGCCGCGATCTCGGCCGGCGGGATCGCCGGCTGCGCCGCTTCAACGCCGCGCGGCGGCGCCGGGGATGGGCCCGGCCGCGGGGCGACACCCGCTGGCGCGGACGCCGGCTCAGACGGAAAGCTCGGGAAGAACACGCGCCGCACGGCGCGGACCCCCACGGCGGCCGGCTGGCTATCCGACAACCTGGTCCCCCGCGCCTCGACCCGAGAGGATGATCTGGCCGGCGTCGGCGAGCTTCCGGGTGACCGCGACGATGCGCCGCTGCGCCTCCTCGACATCGCGAAGCCGGACGGGGCCGAGGAACTCGATCTCCTGCTTGACGATCGAGGCCGTCCGTTCGGACATGTTCTTGAAGATCTTGGCCGCCACTTCGTCGCCCGCCGCCTTCAGGGACATCACCAGGTCCTTCTGGTCGACCCCCTGGATCACCTGCTGCAGGCCCCGATCGTCGACGGTGACGAGATCCTCGAACGTGAACATCAGGTCGCGGATCTCCTCGGCCAGGCTCGGCGAGTTCTCGTCGAGCCGCGCCAGGATCTCCTTCTGCGTCGCCGGATCGACGTGGTTCAGGACCTCGGCGACCGTCTTGGTCCCGCTGCCCAGCGACACGCCCGACGCGAATCCCGCGGACATCTGCTTCTCGAGGACCTGCTCGATCTGCTTGACGATCTCGGGGTTCGTCTTGTCGATGGTGGCGGCGCGGAGGACGACCTCGGCGCGCATCTCCTCGGGGAGCCCGGAGAGGATGGCGGCGCCGGTCTCGGGCTCAAGATTGACGAGGATCAGCGCGACGGTCTGCGGATGCTCCCGGCGGAGGATGTTCGCGAGGTGGTTGGGGTCCGCCTTCTTGACCGCCGCGAACCGCGGCGGCTGGAGCGTGGTCTGGATGCGCCCCACGATCTCGCCGGCCCGGTTCCGGCCGACGGCGCGCTCGAGCACATCGAGCGCGTAGTTCATCCCCCCGCTCGTCATGTACTGCTTCGTGAGCGACATCTGAATGAACTCGGTCAGGACGAGCGAGGCGATCCCGTCGTCGACGTTCGTCAGGCGGCTGATCTCCGTCGAGAGCGCCTCGATCTCGGTTTCGTCGAGGCTCTTGAAGATCGACGCCGAGATGTCGGCGCCCACGGTGGTGAGGAAGATGGCGGCCTTCCGCGGACCGGAGAGCTGGTCGAACTCAGCCATCGCGCTCACCCCGGACGGCCGGGACCGGCTTCTTCTTCACGAGCCAGGCCCGCAGGAGCTGGGCCGTCGCCTCGGGCTCGGTGGTGGCCAGCGCGAACACCCGCTCACGGAGGTTCTTGCGCTCGCTGGCGATGCGGACGAACTCGGGCGGAGCCTCGAGCAGCGACGCCGGCGCGGCCTCCGACACCGCGCGGGTCGCCCTGTCGACCGCCGCCCCGCCGCCCGCGGTCCCGGTGATCTGAAGCGAGCGCGCGACCGCGCCGAGCTCGCGCCGGCGCGCCTTCCGGCGAGCGAGCCAGACGGCGAGGACGACGGCGACCACGAGGGCTGCGGCCGCGATCACGAAGGTCTGGGGCGTGAGCCACTGCGGACGCCGGCTCTGGGGCTCGGCCTCCAGGAGCGCGCGCTCCCGGTCGGCCAGCGCGGTGTCGAAGGGCATCTCCACCACCGTCACCTCGTCGCCGCGAGCTTGCGCGTAGCCCACCGCTCCCATGACGATCCGCCGGAGCTTCTCGATCTCCTCCGGCGGGCGCGCCACCGGCGGGCGCGCCTCCGGCTTGCCGCTCCCCTGCGGCGCCCTGGCGGCGGTGTTGAGCAGCACCGCCACGGACAGACGCTGGACGTCGCCCGGAGTCGTCAGCGTCCGGGCGACAACCTTCGAGACCTCGTAGTCGACGCTCTCGGATTCGCGGTTGCCCTCGTTATTCGTGACGCTGGCCTGACCGGGCGGCGGGGGAGTGCCCGGGGGACTTTGCACCACGGCCGGGACGATCGGATTCGAGGCGGAGCCCCTGGAGTTCTCCACCGTCCGCGTCTCGCGCCGGATCACGGCCCCGGGATCGAAGCGCTCCTCGGTCCTCTCGACCTGATCGAAGTTGAGCTGGACCGACACGCGGGTCACCGCCTGGCCCGGCCCGAGCGCCGAGTCGAGGAGGCTCTGGACGCGCCGCTCGAGGCCCTCCTCGATCCCCGCCTTCATCTCGAGCCGTCTCGGCGAGAGCTGGCCCGCGCCGGGCTCGGCTCCGACGGACAGGACGCGTCCCGCCGTGTCGACGACGGTGATGCGGTCCGGGCTCAGTCCCTCGACGCTCGAGGCGACGAGGTGCACGATCCCACGCACCTGCTCGGGTGTCAGCCGCCCGCTGGGCACGAGCTTCAGGAAGACCGCCGCCGAGGCCGGACGATCGCGATCGGTGAACAGCGACGGCTGGGGCATCACGAGGTGCACGCGGGCGCGCGAGACCTCGCGGAGCTGGCCGATGGTCCGGGCGAGCTCACCCTGGAGGGCTCGCTGGAAGTTCAGGCGCTGGGCGAAGTCGCTCATCCCGAAAGCGGTTCGGTCGAAGACCTCGAAGCCGACGCCCCCGCCGAGCGGCAGCCCTTGCCCCGCCAGGCGGAGCCTGACCTCGCTCGCCTTGTCGGCGGGAACCAGGATCTGCTCGCCGCTCCCGCCGATGCGGTAGGGCGTCTTGGACGCCTTGAGCTGCGCGATGATCGTTCCGGCTTCCTCGGCGTTGAGCGACGCGAAGAGGGGAACGTACTGGCCGTCCAGGAACCATTGCGACCCGACGAAGATCAGGACGGGGACGAGAACCGCGACCGCGACGGCGAGCACCTGCTGCCGCCGGCCAAGGGCGGCCCAGGCCGAGGGCCCACCGGCGAGCAGGTCACGGAGCGCCTGTGCCATCGCTCATCGTCAGACCGGCATCCGCATCATTTCCTGGTAGGCCTCCAGGAGCTTGTTGCGGATCTGGATCACGAACTGAAGCGAGACGTCGGCCTTCGCGATCGCCATCATCGTCCGCGTCATGTCCGCGCTCTGCACCGCCGCCACGTCGCGCGCGGCTTCGCCTCCCTTGAGCTGCAGATCGTTCACCTCGGCCATCACCTGCCCGAGGGCTTCGCCGAAGCTGGCCGAGGGCGGGTGGAGCTGGGGCAGCTCGAGCCGCTCGGCGGAAGTGGCACCCACTGGCGTGATCCGGAGGTCACCCATCTCAGTCGCCCACCCGGCTAGCCCGGACCATTCATGAACGGATCACCCGAGAGGCGGACGGGTCCTGTC
>CAZWXA010000125.1:0-9585 GCA_964637755.1 uncultured bacterium
CGCGCGAGGCGTTGTCCTCGTCCACCACCAGCTCTACGCGGTCGAGGTAGGGCAGGCCGGCGAGGAAGTAGTCCGGGTTGCGCACGAGCGTGATCCCCTGGTTCGGCCGGTAACTGCCGAGCATCCACGGCCCGGTGCCCACGACCGCCTCGGGCTTCTTGAGGTCGCCGAACTTCTCCACGCACTCGCGGGCCACGATGATGGCCGCCATCGGGTAGGCGAGCATGTCCAGGAGCCAGACGAACGGTTCCCTGAGGGTGATCCGCACGGTCGAGCGGTCGACGGCCACGACCCGGTCCACCGCGTCGAGCATGTACGCGTTGGCGTTGCCCTTCACCGTGCGGAACCGCTCGAGGCTGTAGACCACGTCGTCCGCCGTCACCTCGCGCCCGTTGACGGGCGGCTTCGGATGCCACCGTGCGCCGCGGCGCAGCTTGAAGACATACGTCGTATCGTTCGGCTGGCTCCACGACTCCGCCAGGTCACCCTCGATCACGAAGCTGCCGGGGGTCACGCCGGGGCCCGCCCGGTACTTGAGGAGCCGGCTGTAGGTGAAGCTCGCCGGCACGAGCGTCTTGTAGGCGATGGTCAGATGCGGGTCGAAGTGCGGCGGGTCCCACGCGCGAACGGTCACCGTGCCCCCGCGCTTCGGCGACTGGGCGGGGGCGCCGGTCGGCCCGAGCGCGGTGCCCGCCAGAGTGAGACCGCCGAGGGCGAGGACGTCACGACGGCTCAGATCCATGAACGGCCTCCTCTTCGAGCCCCGCCCGCTACGCCGGTCTCATGCAGCGGACGACGGCGCGGACCGGCCTTGCGCACGTTGTACACCATAGTGTCGACCCCGGTCAGCCCGCGTCCGCAGAGAGCGTCCATCCCCCTCCCGTCCCGAGCGTGAGCGGGATCGCGCCGTCGAGTCCTGCCCGCCGCGCCGGCCTCGGGCCACAGACGGGGATGCGGACCGGGGACCGGCATCTTGTACACCATCGATCCGACCCCGGCCAGCCTGCGTCCGCTCGGAGGGAGCCCGCCGGCCCATCCCGCGCGAGAGTGATAGGATCGCGCCCGAGCGTCCTCCTGATCGTCGCTGGTCACGGCGAGGGGGTGGGCGAAGGGGGCGTGGTCGTGGCGGGCCGCGTCGCCAGCGCGCGGGCTCTCGGGCTCGAGTGCCGGGCGCGTGCGCGGCGCGCCCGCGCGGTTCATCCTGGCCGGAGCGAGCGCGCCAGGCGATGATGGAGGCGGGGCCGGACGCTTCGTCGTCCGTGCTCCGCGGCTGGCTCCCGGCGCCCGCAGCAGTGCTGACCCGATCACGGAGGAAGGGATGAAAGCTCGCGTCGACGGCATCGATCTCCACTACGAGGAAGCCGGCCAGGGCACGCCGCTGGTCTTCGTGCACGAGTTCGCCGGGGACGCGGCGAGCTGGCGCCCGCAGGTGAGCTTCTTCGCGCGCCGCTACCGGACGATCGCCTTCAACGCGCGCGGCTATCCGCCGTCGGACGTGCCCGGCGATCCGGCCGCCTACTCGCAGAAACAGGCCGTCGACGACATCCGCGGGCTCCTCGACCACCTCGGGATCGCCCGGGCCCACGTGTGCGGCCTCTCCATGGGCGGCTACGCGACGCTCCACTTCGGGCTCGACTATCCCGAGCGTGCCCTCTCGCTCGTGGTGGCCGGCGCGGGCTACGGCAGCGGCACCGACCGCGAGACGTTCAGGCGCGACACCGCGGTGGTGGTGCAGCGCTTCGAGCAGGGGATGGAGGCCGTCGCCGAGTTCTACAGCCGCGGCCCCACGCGCGTGCAGTTCCTCGAGAAGGACCCGACGGGCTGGCAGGCGTTCCGCGACCGGCTGGCGGCCGGCTCGGCCAGGGGGCACACGCTCACGCTCCAGGGCGTCCAGATGACGCGGCCGTCCATCTTCGACCTCGGCGACCGCCTCGAGAGGTGCGAGGTGCCCACCCTGATCGTCACGGGCGACGAAGACGAGCCGTGCCTGGAGCCGGCCCTCTTCATGAAGCGCACGATGCCCCGCGCCGGGCTCGTGGTCATCCCGAAGTCCGGCCACACCGTCAACCTGGAGGAACCCGAGGCCTTCAACCGCGCGGTGCTGGACTTCCTGACGACCGTGGAGGCGGGGCGGTGGACGCGGCGGCACCCCGAATCGCTGACGGCCTCGGCGATCCTGCCGCATGATCAGAAGACCGGGAGGTCGTGATGGCGCTTCCGCTTGCTCACATCACCGTCGTCGATCTCACCCGCGCCCGCTCGGGACCGACCTGCGTCCGCCAGCTCGCCGACATGGGCGCCGCCGTCGTCAAGATCGAGGCGGCCGTCGACCGCGACGGCGACGACGCGCGTCACGGGTTCGACTTCCAGAACGTGCACCGCAACAAGCGCTCGATGACGCTCGATCTGAAGTCCCGCCGCGGCCTCGAGGTCCTCCTGCGCCTCGTCCGCGGCGCCGACGTGCTGGTCGAGAACTTCCGCCCCGACGTCAAGCGGCGCCTCGGCATCGACTACGACGCGCTGTCGCGGGTGAACCCGCGGCTCGTCTACGGCAGCATCTCGGGCTTCGGCCAGGACGGCCCGTACCGCGACCGCCCCGGCTACGACCAGATCGCGCAGGGCATGGGCGGGCTGATGTCGGTCACCGGCCTTCCCGGGCAGGGCCCGGTGCGGGCCGGGATCCCGGTCGCCGACCTCACCGCCGGCCTGTTCCTCGCGCAGGGCATCCTCGTCGCGCTCCTGGAGCGAGAGCGCTCCGGGCACGGCCAGTGGGTCCACACCTCGCTGCTGCAGGCGATGGTCACCATGCTCGACTTCCAGGCGACGCGCTGGCTCATCGGCGGCGAGATCCCGCCCCAGGCCGGCAACGACCATCCGACCGGGATCCCCACCGGCGTGTTCCGGACGAAGGACGGCCACATCAACATCGCCGCGTCGGGCCAGAAGATGTTCGCGCGCCTCTGCGCGGCGCTCGGCGTCGAGGCGCTCGTCGAGGACCCGCGGTTCAAGACGCTGCCCGACCGCTCGCGCAACCGCCGCGAGCTCACCCCGGAGCTGGAGAAGGCCCTCGTCGCGAGGTCGAGCCACGAGTGGGTGGAGCGGCTCAACGCGGCGGGCGTGCCCTCGGGCCCGATCCTCGACGTGAAGGAGGTCTTCGAGAACGAGCAGGTCCAGCACCTCGGGCTCGCGCAGCCCGTGCGTCACCCGGCGCTCGGCGAGCTGCGCGTCCAGGGGCTGCCGGCGACGCTCTCCCGCACGCCGGGCGCGATCCGCACGCCCGCGCCCGACCCCGGCCAGCACACGGACGAGATCCTCGCGGAGCTCGGCTACGGGCGGGACGAGATCGAGACGCTGAGACGGGAGGGCGTGGTCTAGCCTCCTCACCCCTCGTCGAGGAGCATGAGGCGGAACGCCTCCGCGGCCGCCAGCTTCCGCGGCTTCCCCTGCAGGCGCGCCCACTGCGTGACCATCTCCGTCGGATCCCAGGTGCCGAGCTGGCTCTGGTGCTCCCGCAGGGCGGCCAGCTTGAGGCCGAGGACGTCCGCGATGTCGATGAAGGTGTCCGGCCGCTCGGCGCCGTGCACGAACACGCGCTTGACCGTGTGGGGGGCGAGCCCCTCGTCCAGCAGCTCGGGGAAGATGAACCGCGTCCCGGCCGACGGGTACACCGCGTCGAGGGCGACGTTGGCCGTCACCCGATGGTCGGGATGGTTCATGTACCGGTTGCCGTAGAAGCGCACGGTCGGGTCGCCGCACACGACCGCGTCCGGGCGGTAGCGGCGGATGGCGCGCGTCAGGTCGCGCCGGAGCGCCAGCGTCGGCTCGAGCATCCCGTCCTCGTAGTCGAGGAAGACGACCTCCTGGATGCCGAGCGCCCGGCACGCCCGGCGCTGCTCCTCCTGGCGGATCGGGACGAGCTGCTCGCGCGTCATGCCGGGCGGGGTGGACTCGTTCGAGCCGGCGGCGCCGCCCGTGAGACACACGGTGACGATCTCGCTGCCCGCCCGCGCCCACTTGGCGAGCGTCCCGGCGACGGTGAACTCCTGGTCGTCCGGGTGTGCGTGAATGCTCATCACGCGCGGCGGCGCGGACGGCTCGGAACGGCGGCGCTCAGCCATCGGCACTCTCCCTGGGTGGTACGCTCACACAATCCCCGCCGGCCCCCTCCGCGCCGGCCGGTCACCGAGGTGACGGCCGTGGATCGCCGGGGCCGCGGGGCCGGCGTGGTGAGCGGACGCGGCCCCGATGATCGGCGCGGGCTACGAGGTGATCGCGCCGGGTGGTGGACTCGCGAGGGCCACGGCGATCTTCTGGAGCTGGCCCGCGTGGTCGAGGTCGTGGAGGCGGATGAAGAGGAGCGTCTCCCGCCAGTTGAGCTCGCCGAACGTCCCGTGCGCGATCGGGCGATCGAGCTGCGCGTCCGGGTCGGCCCGCAGCACCCGCGCGAAGAGGGCCTCGCGGTCGCGCGCGAGCATCTCGAACCACTCGGCCGGGGTCCGGTGCGGCGCGCTCGCCCCCGCCGGCTCGCGCGGGGCGGGCGTGGGCGTGATGCCGTCGATCGCCTGCACGATCTGGTCGCCGAAGTGCGTCCCGGCGCTCACGACGTGCGCCATGACGTCGTTGGCGCTCCACTCCTCGGGCGCCGGCCGCTCGGTCCAGCGCGCGGACGGCACCGCCGCCGCGGCCGTCTTCAGATCAGCCATGCCCGCCCGGACGCGGTCGACCGCGGCGGGCACGGACTGCTTGGCACCTTGCGCCTGCAGATAGCCGCGGATCCGCGTCATCTCATCGTTCATCGCTACCCTCCGTAGAAGACCTTGTCGCCGAGGTCGCGCAGCCAGAGCGTGGCCTCGTCGGCCCGGCCCTCGGGCGGCCGCGTCACGCCGGCCTCGACGACCTCGCCGACGAACACCGAGTGGTCGCCCTTCTCGACGGTCCCCACCAGGCGACACTCGACGAACGCCGGCGCGTTGGCCAGGACCGGCGCGCCGGTCACGCCGGCGCGGAACGGTTCGGCCGAGATCGTGTCGCCCGTCCGCTCGACCGGCTTGAAGAAGGCGTAGGCGAGGGCCTGCTGCCCCTTGCCGAGGACGTTCAGCGCGAAGGCGCCCGTCTCCTTGATGATCGCGTGGGCGTGCGAGTCGGTCTTCACGCCGACGACGACGAGCGGCGGCGCGAACGACGCTTGCGTCACCCAGTTCACCGTGGCCGCGGCCACCGCCCCATCCTTGCCCTGCGCGGTGAGGACGTAGAGGCCGTACGGGATCATCCGGAGCGCCGTCTTCTTCACGTTCGGGTCCATCGTCTTCCTCCCTTGTCGCCGAATTGTCGGGGGAGGCCGGTCGCCGCGTCAAGGCGTCCGGCGTCAGATGACCGTGCGCGCCCCGAGCCCGGCGATGGCCTTGCCCGTCAGGCCCCTCATGGTACCGCCGCCTCGTCTCGGCCGGTGATCGGGCCTCCTTCGAGCCGTCGCGTGGTAGCCTTCACGGCGTCCACGCACATGTTCATCCGGGACCACACGCCGTGACCGTTGACGGAGCCGGTACGGCGCCGCCCCGCCACATCACGCTCGCGGGCGGCGCGTGGCTTGGCCATGAGCCGGCCTGGATCGGCCTCGGCGAGGCGGACGCGCTCCGCGCCGCGCTCCGCGACGAGCTGGCCTGGGAGCAGCGGGAGCTCGTCCTGTTCGGGCGGCGGATCCTGCAGCCGCGCCTCGTCGCGTGGGCCGGCACCGTGGGCTATCGCTACTCCGGCCAGACGCTCGAGCCACGGCCGTTCACGCCGGCGGCGGCGCGGCTCCTCGACCGGGTCCGCGAGCGCGCCGGCGTCCCCTTCAATCACGTGCTCCTGAACCGCTACCGGAGCGGCGAGGACAGCATGGGCTTCCACGCCGACGACGAGCCCGAGCTGGGCGACGATCCCGTGGTCGCCATCGTGTCGCTGGGCACGTCGCGCCGCCTCGTCGTGAAGCCGCGGCGGGCCAAGCTCGCGGAGCGCCACGACCTTCACCTCGGACACGGCAGTCTTCTGGTGATGGGCGGCACGTGCCAGCGCCACTACGTCCACGGGGTGCCGCGTCAGCTCGGCATCGCGGGCGAGCGGATCAGCCTGACCTTCCGCTGGCTGCTCCGAGCCCCGTGAGCGTCGCCCCGGCGGTACTCCCCGGGGCTAGCTGGCGTCGATCCCGAACGCCTCGGCGAAGCGGCGGTAGGCTTCCAGCGGATCGCCGTACTTGCGGTGGCCGGCGGTGTGCTTGGCCGACGCCAGCAGCAGCCGGTCGCGGTCGGCCGCCGTGCTGTGCAGATAGTCCTCGATCAGGCAGAGGCCGAGCTCCTGGTTGTGGGGGTCGTTCCCGAGCTTGCACGCGGCGGTGGCCAGCACCTCGATCAGGGGGGCGCGGTCGAACGAGCCGGCCAGGTAGGCGGCCGTCAAGCCCACGCCCCCCTCGGGGTCGAGGGCCAGCAGAGACCGCTCGATCCGCCCGAGCAGCGGTCCTTGCGCGAGGGCCTGGGAGCCCGGCGGCGGGGTGATGGGACGCGCGCCGTTGTCGGGCGTGTTCGCCTGGTGATGGGCGGCCCGGTTGATGAACGACGCGGCGACGAAGAGCAGCTTCAGCCGGTGCGGGTGCGCGAACGTGTCGTAGAACCAGCGCAGGGTGTTGCAGTACTCGTAGCCGTGCTGGGACATGGAGAAGTTGTTGGGGTGGCCGGTCTCGAGGATCACCTGGGCCGACGCGACCTGGATCACGTCGAGGATCTGGCGCGGGCCCTTCCCCGCCTTCAGCAGCGCCACGGTGGCGTTGATGTACGCCGGTTCGGGCTGCCGGATCACGGCGTCGATCAGCATCGACTGCTCCGCCAGGGTCAGCGGCACCTCCTGCTCCAGGAGCTCTCGATCGCGGCCGTCGAGCAGGTTCTGCATCACGTTGCAGCCCATCTCGTAGCTGGAGTACCAGCGCGGCCCGACGGCGATGTCGGGCACGCCGGCGTAGACGACGCCGTGCGCGTCGGGCCAGCCGATGGCCTCGCCCAGCTCGACCGTGGCCCGCGCCCGGTACGACTTGTGGCCGGTCGTGTAGGAGCGGTTGTGGAGCATCCGGTCCTGGACGTCGATGAGCCCGGCGAACACGAGGTGCGCCAGCACCTCCCGGCGGTGCGCCTCCTCCTCCAGGAGGCCGAGGTACACCCGGTAGGCCGCGAGCACCTCGCCCCGCTGCACGAGTGTCAGCCAGTGGTTCAGGCGCTCCTCGAGACTGCCTTCCGTGCGGAGCGGCTCCTGGTCGGGCCAGTGGATCTCGGGCGTGGGCGGTGACTGGTCGACGGTGATCTCGTAGAGCCGCGTGTAGTGGCCCGGCGCCTTGCCCAGGAGCTGGTTCCAGGGATCGAGCCCGGTGGGGACGTACCAGATGGTCTGGGCGAGCGGCAGGAAACGCAGCGCCGGGGGCACCAGCTTCATCAGGCCCAGGCTCACGCGCGCGCTCAGCAGGCAGTGATCGTTGTTGACGAATCTGACGACGCCGCCGTCGAGGCGCTGGTGGTAAGGAACGTGGGTGTACGGCGCGTGAATGGCGACGGTCTCGCGGACGATCTCCGTCACCGGCCGCCCGTCCTTGAGCAGACCGTAGAACACCCGGCTCGCGCCGATCTGGTCGCGGCCCAGGATCTTGTCCTCGAGCTGGGCATACGCGCCGAGGTGAGCCCGCTCGCGGGCGACCGCGCTGGTCAAAGTCATGGCGCCATCCCTCCCCGCGCAAAGGTACCCGGGCTCCAGCGCGTCCGCAATGGGCGATCGACAGGCCCCGGTGGGGGCCCTTCGCGGGACCGCGCTCCTGTTGCCCCGTTCGGGCCGATGGACCATTCGCCGAGTCAACCATCACTCCGATGAAATCGGGGCGGCCTCCCGGCTCGCTCCGCCGGAGAATCCTGCTATCTTGAGCGGCGAGCCCGCACCCATCCACCTCTGGGGGAGACGATGAATCTCTTGCGCCCGCTGGACCGTCACCTGCTCGTCAACGGCTTGCGGTTTCACCTCCTCGACTGGGGCGGCGACGGCCGCACCCCGCTCCTGCTCCTGCACGGCTTCACGGGGCACGCGCACGCCTGGGACACGCTCAGCATCGCGCTCCAGCCCCACTTCCACGTCCTGGCGCTCGACCAGCGCGGTCACGGCGACAGCGATCCGGCCGACACCTACAGCGCGGTGGCGGCCTTCGACGACATCGCCGGCGTCGCCGAGCAGCTCGGCCTGACCTCGTTCGTGATCGTCGGGCTCTCGATGGGGGGGCGGAACGGCCTGTACTTCACCTCCAAGCGGCCGGACCTGGTTCAGAAGCTGGTCGTCGTCGACATCGGGCCGGAGATCAGCCGGCGCGCCACCGAGGCCCCGCCCGGACCTCCCGAGCCCGACACCTGGGAGAGCATCGAGCAAGCGGCCCGGCACCTCTATCGCGGGAACCCGTACCCCGGCATTCACTACTACCGCTGGGTCGCCATGCACAGCCTCCGGGCCCGCCCCGACGGCGCCCTGGTGTGGGCGTGGCATCCCAGCGTCAAGGAGCGCCGGTCCCAGGCGGACGTCGACTGGTGGGCCGTCGTGCGAGCCGTCACGCCGCCCACGCTCGTGCTTCGGGGCGCGGAAAGCCACGTGCTCGACCGGGACGTCGCCGAGCGTATGGCCAGGGAGCTGCCGCGCGGCCGATTCGTGGAGATCCCGCGGGCGGTCCACACCCTGCACGAGGACAACCCCGAGGCGGTCCTCGCCGCCCTCAGGGACTTCCTCGCGTTCTGAGCGGAAGGACCTCCTTGAGCCGCGGCGCGCGTCCGAATCATCGCCACTCGCATCCGGACCTCCCTGAGCCGCCCGCGCCTCGAGGGAGGCCGCCTGCAAGATGACCCACACCTTCGCTCTGTTGCAGGGACACCACCGCCTCACTCGGGTTGAGGTCGCCCCAAGAACCACGGCGCCTCCGGCCCGTCGCGATACGCAAGTTCACGATTTCCCAGTTCCAGCACCACGATTCGCCATGGCACTCAGCTTGCCTGTTTGATCTAAGCCCGGACCATTCATGAACGGATCAGCCGAGAGGCGGACGGGTCCTGGCGCGGCGGGCAGCCCCATTCGGCTCGCCACCCCCGCCCGGTGTGGGGTCCCCCGGCTCGCCTCATGGGGCTGCCCGCCGCGCCACCCGTCCGGTCCCAGTTGCCCCCGTTCATGGATAATCCGGGCCAGACCCAAACACTTTGCACAAGGAGGACGGGATGAAGATGAAGAGGTTGTTCGTGGCAGTTCTCGGCATCGGCCTGATCAACGGCACGCTGGTCTCGGCGAGCGCCGCGGCATCGGACTGCCCGCCAGAGCTGGCCGAAGCCAAGGGAACGCTGAGCAAGGTCGTCGCCGCGTCGAAGTCCACCCGCACAGCCAAGATGCAGGATGTCCAGGCGCCACGCTCCCAGGCCGGCAGCAAGATGCAGGACGTCCAGGCCCCCAAGATGCAGGATGTCCAGGCTCCCAAGATGCAGGATGTCCAGGCTCCCAAGATGCAGGATGTCCAGGCCCCCAAGATGCAGGATGTCCAGGCCCCCAAGA
>CAZWXA010000126.1:0-9572 GCA_964637755.1 uncultured bacterium
GGTCGCCGGGCGCGTAGCCGCCCTGGCCGCGCTCCTTCTGGTCACCGCCCGCGCAAAAGGCCTTGTCCCCCGCGCCGGCGAGCACCGCGACCCCCACCGTCCCGTCCCACCGCGCGTCGACGAACGCGTCGGTCAGCTCCGCGACCGTCCGCGTGCGGAAGGCGTTCCGCACCTCCGGCCGGTTGATCGTGACCCACGCGATGCCACCATGCTTCTCGTAGAGGATGTCCGTGTACGTCATCGCGTCTCCTCGTCTACCGGTGGCGGGAAGAAGCGCGCCTCGCGCTTCTCCTCCCACGCGGCGTTGGCCTCCCGGATCTCCCACGACCCCATGCACTCGTCCTGGAGCCGGAGCGTCTCCTCGATAACGCTCCGCGGGTCGCGATGGAAGGACTCGTGAAGCAGCCGTTTCGTGTGCGCGGTCGCCGTCGGCGCCGCGGCCCGGATCCGCCCGAGCACCGCGGCGAGCGTGGCGTCGACCTCCGCGGCGGCGCAGACCCGGTTGACGAGCCCGATGGCCAGGGCCTGAGCGGGGGCGATGTTCTCGTTCAGCAGCGCCAGCTCCTTGGCGTGCCCGAGGCCGACGATCCGCGCCAGCCGGAGCACCGCGCCGTCGGGGATCAGGCCGTGCCGGGTCGCGCCGAGCCCGATCACGGCGTCGTCGGTGGCGATGCGGAGGTCGCACGCCAGCGCAAGCTGGAGCCCGCCCCCGATCGAGTAGCCGTGCAGCACGCAGACCACCGGCTTGCCCATGTCCTCGAGGGCATTCAGGCCCCGGGTCCAGTGGCGAAAGAACGCGGGACCGACGCGGCCGGCGGCCAGCGCGGTGCGGTCCATCCCGGAGCAGAACGCGCGGCCCGCGCCGCGGACCACGACCGCGGTCACCGAGGTGTCGCCCGCCGCGGCCTCGGCGCAGTCCGCAAGCTCGGCGGCGAGCCGCGTATCGATCGCGTTCAGGACGACGGGACGGTTCAGGGTGATCCACGCCACACCGTCCTTCGCCACGCCGGTGACCGCCTGCTCCACCGCCACCCCCGGTTTCCTGTAGAATCGCTGCGTTCGAGGCCAGGATCGCCGCGGCCGACGCCGAGAACGTAGGCAAGAAGCCGGCAGGTGTCAAGCGGAGCCGGAAGAGGGAGAGCGAGGGGACCTCATGGAGACTGGCCGCCGAGACGTGCTGAAGCTCGCCGCCGGGGGGATTGTCGCCGCCGGGCTGTCGCTTCCGCCCCGCCCCCTCCGCGCCCAGCCGGCGGCCAAGATCGGGACGGCCGTGCTCGGAGACTACGCGATGGCCGGGCCCGTGATCGTGGCCCTCGACCGAGGCTACTTCAAGGACAGCGGCCTCAACGCCGAGTTCGTCCCGTTCCGGGGCGGCCCCGACCTGCTCAAGGCGGTGATCGGGGGCGAGGTGCTCGTCGGCATCACCGGCGCCACCGACATCTTCGTCTTCCGCGAGGCGGGGGCGCCGATCCGGATGATCGCGACCCACACCGAGGGCAATCACTTCACGCTGAACGTCTCGCCCGAGATCCAGAAGGTGGGCGACCTGCGCGGCAAGGCGATCGGCGTGACCAAGATCGGCTCGACGACCTGGGTCTTCGCCCGCATCCTCGCCAAGCAGAACGGGTGGGACCCGGAGCGCGACGTGAAGATCGTTCCCCTCGGCGGCCTCGACGCCCAGGTGGCGGCGCTCGCGCGGCACGAGATCCAGGCCGTCGTCTGGGGCGACGGGGGCGCCGTGCTGGAAGCCCAGGGCCGGTCGCGCGTGCTGAAGCGCCTGGACTCGGTCACGCCGAGGTGGATCAGCCAGATCGCCTACGCGTCGGAGGAGGCGATCCGCAAGCGGCCCGACGACATCCGCAAGGCGCTCCGCGGCATCTTCCAGGCGCTCAGGTTCATGAAGCAGAACGCCACGGAGGCGGCGGCCATCGCCTCCCGGACGATGAAGTGGGATCCGCAGGCGGTGCTGGTCGCCCACAAGCTCTCGAGCCCGCTCTTCCCGAAGGACGGCAGCATCGACGTGGCCGCGCTCCGCATCATGCAGGACACGCTGATGGACCAGGGGGTCGTCACCCAGCGCCTGCCGCTCGAGGACCACTACACGACGGCATTCACTCCCGTCCGCGTGTAGACCGGGCAGGCCTGACCCGCCCCCCTGGCTCGTGCGCCTTCCCCGTGGCCTTCGGGCCCTCCAGTATCGTGACTTTCGCCTCTTCTGGTGCGGGCAACTCGTCTCGGTGGTCGGGACCTGGATGCAGTCGGTCGGCCTGGCCTGGCTCGTCCTGGAGCTGACCGGCTCGCCGTTCAAGCTCGGGCTCATCGGCACCCTGCAGTTCTCGCCGATGCTGCTGCTCTCGTTCCCCGCGGGCGCGATCGCGGACCGCCTGCCCAAGCGGCGGCTCGTCGTCGCGACGCAGTCGGCGCTGCTCTGCCAGGCTCTGGCCCTCGCCGCCCTCGCCTGGAGCGGGCACGTCCGCTACTGGCACCTCGCCCTGCTCGCCACGCTCTTCGGCACCGTCACCACGCTCGACGTGCCCGCGCGACAGGCGTTCGTCGTCGAGATGGTCGGCAAGGGCGACCTCGTCAACGCGATCGCCCTCAACTCGGCGATGTTCAACGCGGCCCGAGTGGTCGGCCCCGCGGTGGCCGGGCTGGTGATCGGGCGGTACGGCGTGGCGGTCGCCTTCCTCGCCAACGGGCTGAGCTTCCTCGCGGTGATCGCGGCGCTCCTGGCCCTCCGCGCCGAGGGCCTGCCCCGGAGCGAGCGCGGCCGGTCGCTCTACGCGGAGATCGTGGAGGGTGTCGCGTATGCGGCGCGCACGCCGCCGATCGCGCTCATCCTGAGCCTGGTCCTCCTGGTCAGCGTCTTCCTCCTGAACTACAACGTGCTCGTGCCGCTGCTGGCCCGCACCGTGCTGCACCAGGACGCGCAGGGCTTCGGGGCGCTGATGGCCGCCGTCGGCGCGGGCGCGGTGAGCGGGGCGGTCGCGCTCGCGGGCCTCGGCCATGGCCGGCTGCCCCTCGCGTGGCTCGTCGTCCCCGCGACCGTCCTCGCGCTGGCGACGCTCGCGATGTCCGCGGTCAGGAGCGTCTGGCTGGCCACCGCGCTGCTCTTCGTCATGGGATGCTCGGGCATCATCTTCATGGCCGGCGCGAACACGAACCTCCAGATCGCCGTGCCGGACGAGCTGCGCGGCCGGATGATGAGTCTCTACACGATGGTCTTCGCCGGCGTGACGCCGATCGGGTCCTTCCTGCTCGGGTCCGTGATCGAGGCGTTCGGCGTCCCCGCCGGCTTCCTGACCGCCGGCGGCCTGGGCCTCGCGTCGGTGCTCGGGCTCGCGGGCCTCTGGACACGCCGCCGGCGCGCATGACCTGCCATCGGAACCCAGGAGAAAGAGGGACATGACGATGAACTATGCCGACTACCAGCACCTCACGTTCGATCGCCAGCCGGGAGGCGTCCTCCTGATCACGATCAACCGGCCGGAGGTGATGAACGCCACGAACGCCCGGCTGCACTGGGAGCTGACCCAGGTCTGGCTCACGGTCGACGCCGATCCGGCCACCCGCGTGGCGCTCATCACCGGCGCCGGTCGGGCCTTCTCCGCGGGCGGCGACCTCGCCATGGTGGACGACATGGCCGGGAACCCGGACACGATCGCGCGGACGATGCGAGAAGCCTCCGACCTCGTCTACAACATCATCAACCTCGACAAGCCCGTCGTCTCGGCCATCAACGGGGTGGCGGTCGGCGCGGGCCTCGCGGTCGCGCTCCTCGCCGACGTGAGCATCGCGGCCGAGACCGCCCGGATCACGGATGGGCACACGCGGCTCGGCGTCGCGGCCGGCGATCACGCGGCGATCATCTGGCCGCTCCTCTGCGGCATGGCCAAGGCGCGCTACTACCTGCTCACGTCCGATTTCCTCGACGGCAAGGAGGCCGAGCGCATCGGCCTCGTGAGCCTGTGCGTCCCGGCCGACAAGCTGATGGATACCGCGCGGGACGTGGCGGGGAGGCTCGCACAGGGCAGCCAGTCGGCGATCCGCTGGACGAAGCGCGCCCTCAACAACTGGCTCCGCCAGGCCGGCCCGATCTTCGACCAGTCGCTCGCGCTCGAGATGCTCTCCTTCATGAATCCGGACGTCCGCGAAGGTGTGGCCGCGATCCGCGAGAAGCGCCCGCCGGCGTTCCCGTCCGCGAGGTGAGCGGCTCGCGTCCTGAGCTTGCCCATCCCGCTCCGCTCCCAGATCGGGTTCGGCCTGGGCCCGCAGCAGTGCCCTCCTCGCGGAGGAAGCACGCAACGATCGCGAGGTCCGAAGGGATCGTGAACCTTCGTCTTGGTCCGCAAAACCATGATTGACAGCGTGACTACGCGTGACTACCATGCCAAGGCGATGGCAAAGGCGGTCGGCATCAAGCAGCTGAAGGCGCGACTCTCCGAGTACGTGCGCCTCGCGAAAGCAGGCGAAACAATCCTGGTCACTGACCGCGACGAAGTGGTCGCGGAGCTTCGCCCGGCCACCCGTCGCCAGAATCGCGCGGGCGAAGAGCTGGACGAACTGTTGCAGATTCTGGCCGACGCGGGCGATCTCACGCGCGCCAGCTTGCCGAAGCAAGGCTGGACGTGGAAGGCCCGCGGGCTCGGCCTGCCGCCGGGAACGGCCCAGGCGGTGCTCGACGAGCTCCGAGCCGAGCACGGAGCGAAGTGACTGCCCCCGGTCTCTATCTGGACACCTCCGCGATCCTTCGCGCCGTTCTCGAGACCGGCACCACGCCCGATGTCGAGGAACGCATACGGGACGCCCGAGTGCTGATCACCTCCCGGCTCTCGCAGGTGGAGGCCGCGCGAGCCATCCTTCGGCTCCGGATGCGTTCAGGGGTGTCCGAGGTGCGCCTGGCGGACGCCGAGCGGGAGGTCGCCGCGATCTGGGCGCGCTGCGAACTCTGGGAGATCACGCGTTCCGTCTGCGAGGCGGCCTGCCGTGTCGCGCCCGGCAAGCTCCTACGGACGCTCGACGCTATCCACCTCGCGACGTTTGCTTTGGCCCGCCGAAAGATAGAAGGCCTCGAGCTGCTGACGCTCGACGAGCGACTTCAGGACGCCGCCGGGGTAGGTTAGCAGCCGGCCCGGGTGCCGCCCGATCTCGACCGGCTCGACGCCGGCCTTCTCCGAGACGGATCTCGGCGAGTGGACGCCGATGACGGCCAGGTCACGGCCGTACTTGCGCTCGAGCTTCCGCCCCCCGCTCCTGGTCGCTCGCCATCCCTCCTCTACTTGCCGCCGCCGCCGGGTCCACCACCGCCGCGCTTCGGGTATTTGCCGGTCCCGCCCAGCCGGACCGAAAAGTCGCCACTCGCCCGATCGTGATAGGCGTAGACGTCGATCGCGCGGGTCCGGATCACGTAGCCGATCGCCCCGCCATCGACCGTGAGCGGATCAACCCGGACGTCGCTCGGCAGGAGCGCCGGGTAGCGCCGCTCGTACCCCGCCACCACGTCCCCGAGGTTCGTGATCTCCCCCAGCGTGGTGACGCCGTACGGCTCGAGGATCCGCGTCGGCCGCTCGCCGGCCCTGGTGACCAGGATCACGAAGATCGGGGTGGTGTGCCCGCCGATTGGCTCCCACGTCTGGACGACGTAGCGCCCGGGCGGAATCCGATCGACCGCGTCCCATCCGCGATCAGGACCCGCTCCCGTCGCGCACCCGGCGAGCCAGCCCAGCGCGAGAACGAGGCCGAGAAGGGAGCCCCTCACACCGCCTCGGTCGTCAGAGCCCGGAGTCATATGCCGAGGACCGATATTCTGAGTTCCCGGACGAGCAGGTCGAAGTCTGCGCGATTGACCGTCACAACCGTGGCTCCGTGGCGCCGGGCCGTCAGCGCGATCAGGGCGTCGTTCTGGAACTCCTGCCGCTTCCTGCGATCCCACCGCCGGGCATGCCCGATCGTCCTGATCAGCCTGCCCGCCTCCCACCAGTCTTCTGTGTTGGGCTCCCACCGGAACGTGGCGAGTCGATACAGCGCGTCCACGAGCTTTTCGGCTTCCGGCGTTCCGGCGCCTCGGCGGAGCTCGGACAGCACGACGGCCGAGTGCCGTACGACAAATGCCTTTCGAACCTCGGCCAGCGCCTCGGCGTACAATCCCCGCTCCCAGTGGCCGATGTAGATATTGGTGTCGAGGATGGCCCAGGGCACGTTACGGCGCCTTCAGGCTTCCCGGTGTGAGGATTCGGCGGCTGCGTTTCATGAACTGCCAGAATTCCTCCATCTCGGCCATCCGTTCCACCGACACACGAACGGCCTCCGCGTCGGTCTCGACCCCCAGCGCCTTCTTCGCCCGTCGGAGCACACCGTCGTCCACGAAGAAGGACTTCCTCTTCAGCGTCGCTTGCCTGGGCATAGCCACCTCTCGCGCGCTTCTGGCATGCACACACGTTAGAGGTAACAGGCATACAAATCAAGTTCGCCATTTGACCAGGCCCTGCGCCGACGGAGTCGCACGCTCGGAGCGTCGACCGGACGAAGCCGTTCTGGAGCGGCCTCCTGTTCGCGCCGCGGCTCACGCGGCGATCCGGCCGTCGACGAGCCGGATGACGCGGTCGGCCCGGTTCGCGAATTGTTCGTCGTGCGGCCCTCGTCCGCGCCAGCTCGTTGCGCGCGGTCTCGACCGCCAGGCGAGCCTGCTCCATCCGCTGCAGCGCGTCGGCGCGTCTCAGCCGGACCAGCGGCTGCCCCGCGCGCACCTGAGCCCCCTCGCGCACGAGCACCTGGTCCACGACGCCGGACACCTCGGTCCCGAGGACGCTCTGGCGGACCGCCCGCAGCCGGCCGCTGGCGATGACCAGTTCCACGACCTCCCGCCGCTCGGGCCGCACCACCTCGACGCGTGGGCGCGACCCGAGCACCCGCCAGCCGTAGGCGATTCCGGCGAGCACCAGGAGGGCGAGAACCGCAAGAGCCAGCTTCCGGGATCGGCCGGCCTCGGTCACACTCGCGGGATCTACGGCTCCCGCGGGCCGGGCCGGCCGGCTGCGCGCCGCCGGACCGGGCGCTCGGGAGTCACACTCATGGGATCCACGGCTCCCGCTCGCCCGTCACGCGTGTCACGCTCCACACTCGAGCTCGAGGGTAGCAGCTGGCGAATCGCCTCGCCCGGCCTCTGGCGGAGCCCTACGATAGCACCGGCGCCGTGGCTCTCGAAGGGCGTCGAGGTCGCCGCACGCGGCGGTTCCTTCGATCACCGTGTCTGGAGCGCAGTCGCCTGGGGTACACTGCGGTCCGGTTGGCCGAGCGGCCGAACCCGCCGGCCCCCCGCCCGGTGCATCACCCACCGACCGGCCTCACGTGGTCCGTGGAAGAGCCTGCCGGGTCCTCCGCCGGCGGAGTCGCAGCGATCCGGAGAGACGTGCAGACGCTTGCAGCGATACCCCGATGAAGAGCGCGCGGCGAGGGAAGTGATGGAGGCGATTGTCAGTACCGAGTGGCTGGCCGCTCACCTCGGCGATCCGGACGTGCGCGTCGTCGACGGGACCTGGCACATGCCCCAGCTCGAGCGCGACGCGCGGCGCGAGTTCGTCGAGGCGCACATTCCTGGCGCCGTGTTCTTCGACATCGACCAGGTCGCGGACACCTCGAGCGCGCTTCCCCACATGCTGCCGAGCCCCCAGAAGTTCGCGGGCTGCGTGGGCGGACTCGGGATCGGCGACGGCGATCACGTCATCGCCTACGACACCAAGGGTGGTGTCCTGAGCGCCGCCCGCGTCTGGTGGACGTTCCGGGTCTTCGGTCACGACCGCGTGTCGGTGCTCGACGGCGGCCTCGGGAAGTGGCGGGCCGAAGGCCGGCCGCTGGAGCATGGCACGCCGAGTCCGGCGGAGCGCCAGTTCACGCCGCGGGTCCGGCCCACGCTGGTGCGAAATCTGGACGAGATGAGGGCGAATCTCGCGACCCGGCGGGAGCAGGTCCTCGACGCGCGCTCGCGGGGGCGGTTCGCCGGCATCGAGGCGGAGCCACGGGCCGGCCTGCGCGGAGGGCACATCCCGGGGAGCCTCAACCTCCCCTACGAGGCGCTCCACGCGCCGGACGGAACGCTCCTGCCGGCCGGCACGCTCCGCGATCTGTTCGTGAGCGCCGGGCTCGACCTCGAGAAGCCCGTCGTCACGAGCTGCGGCTCCGGCGTCAGCGCGGCCGTGCTCACCCTCGGCCTCCACCTGGTCGGACGCGGCGACGTCCCCGTGTACGACGGGTCGTGGTCCGAGTGGGGCGGGCGGAGCGATACGCCGGTGGAGACGTAGCCGGGTTCCGCGGACTTCGGCCCCGCCCTCTCAGCCGGCCGCCTTCGCGAGGCGCTGCTCGAAGAGGCGGCGCCAGTGCGGCGGAAGTGACTCGACCCGGAGCGCCCGGCGCGCGCCCGCGATGTCCCCCGGATCGAGATAGCGCAGGCGACTCGCCTCCCGCACCGTCAGGACCTCGGGATCGCGAGCGACCAGATCGATGGGGTCGCCCCCGCTCACCGTCCCCTCCTCGACCACTTGCAGGTAGAAACCGACACGGCCGCTCGCCATGAACTCCTTCGGAAACCAGGCCAGGCCCATCTTGAGACCGAGCTTCTGGCAGGGCGCGCGCGGCTGGGCCACCCGCACGACCGCCCCACCGGCCCGGTAGACATCGCCGATCTGCACCTCGGTCTCGGGCATGCCCTCCACGGTGAGGTTCTCGCCGAACTGCCCGTAGCCGAGGTCCGCCCGCCCGAGGCGCCTGGACCAGTACTCGTAGTGCTCCAGCGTGTACGCGTAGACCGCCTTGTAGCGCCCGCCGTGGTTCTCGGCGTCCGCCTGGCCATCCCCGTCGAGGTTGAGCCTCCGCACCATGACCGGCCCTGCGATCGGTTGCTTGAAGATGCCGGTCCTCAGCATCCGGCCCCCGTACGGCACCTCCCTCGGCAGCGACACGTTCACGGACACGACCTTCATGACCGTGCCGTCAGCGGGCGTGGGCGGCCCGCCACTCCTCGAGGTTCTTCTCGATCTGCCGCGCGTGGATCTCCAGGTGGGCCGCGTAGAGCCGGAGCCAGTCCTCGGCCGTGTAGCGGCCGGACTCGGTGTGGCGGCCGGCGCGGGTCCAGGTCTCGTCGGGCAGGCGGCGGATCAGCGCGGCCGTGCTCGCCCGCACCGCGTCGACCGTCGCCAGCGCGGGCTCCAGCGGGAGGCTGTGGTAGTCGAGGGTCAGCGCCCACTGGTCCTGGTGGTAACCCACGATGACGGGATCCGCCTCGGACACGAGGTACCGGATGCGCGCGGCGGCGTTCGTCTCGGCGTCCCCGCAGTGGACGGCGACCTCGTGGGCCGACCACTCCTTCGGCGCCGGGCGCCACGTGAGCGCGGCGGCCGGCACCCTCGCCAGCGCCGCCCTGAGGCGCGCGGGGCCGTCAGCGTACTGCTGGATCAGGGCATCACGCTCGATTCGATCGAGGGCCATCAGGACCTCCCGGCCGCCCTTCCGCGGGCGGCTAGCACGGATTATTCATGAACGGCGGCAACTGGGACCGGACGGGTGGCGCGGCGGGCGGG
>CAZWXA010000127.1:0-3987 GCA_964637755.1 uncultured bacterium
CGAGCGGGGCGCCCCGCGGCGCGGAGCGCACCGCCTGACAGCCGCCTGGCGAAGGGATGCCCACGCGGGAGCGGACAGCCCCGCGCCCGCGGGAGCGAGCACCGTGGGGCTGCTCGGCGCGACAGGACCCGCGCGGCCCTCGTCCACGCGCACCCGGTCATGAGTCACCTGGGCTAGCAGCGGGTGATGCGAGTCTGCATCCCCCTCGCGGACTCCCCCCAGGGCGGCGCCTACTCGTTCTTCAGGAACTTCAGGAAGTACCTCGAGGAGCGCGGGGTCGCGTTCAGCGAACGGCTCGATGACGAGGCGGACGTGCTCATGGCGAATTCCTGGGTGGTGCCGTATCGCGCCGTGGCGGGCGCGAAGCGCGCCCATCCCACGCTGAGGGTGCTGCACCGCATCGACGGCTCCGCCCGCGACTACGGCCGTGATACCGCCGCCGACCTGCGCCAGGCGCTCGTCAACCTGCTGGCCGACGTCACCGTCTTCCAGAGCGCCTACGGGCGCGAGGTCACCCGCCGCCGGATCATCGGGCAGGACGGGCCGGTGATCCACAATCCGGTCGACGGGGATCGCTTCCGGCCCGACGGCGAGCGGCTCGCTCTGGCCGGGACGGTCAGGGTGGCGCACGTGGCCTTCAGCACGAACCCGAAGAAGGGCAGCGCCGCGGTCTACGATCTCGCGCGGCGCCGCCCCGACGTCTCGTTCGTGATGGTCGGCCGGTACGCCGAGCCGCCCGCGCTGGCGAACCTCGCGTTCCTCGGCTACGCGGACTGGGATCGTCTGCCCGTGATCCTCAGGTCGTGTCACCTCCTGCTGTTCCTGTCCGAGAACGAGACCTGTCCGAACGTCGTCCTCGAGGCGATGGCGAGCGGCCTGCCGGTCCTCTACAGACCGAGCGGAGGGACCGCGGAGCTGGTGGGCTCGTGCGGGCTGCCGGTCGATCCACGCGTCTTCGATCAGGCCCTCGAGGAGGTGATGGACCGGCGTGCGGCCCTCGCCCCCGCCGCCCGGCAACGTGCCGTCGGCGAGTTCTCGTGCGGCGTGGTGTTTCCCCGCTATCTCGAGGCGGCGGGGGCGGCGGTCCGGCGGCCGCTGCCGGGCCCCGCGGCGCGTCTGGCGGTGCTCGCTCGCGTGCGGCCGGCGCCCCTGGTGGTCGCCCGCTGGCTCGGAGCCCTGGCCCGGCGGCGGCGGCCGTCGCCCGCCGGGGCCGCATGAGCGATCCGCTGGCGGTCGCGTGGTTCCTCCCCGTCCGCCACCGCGATTACGATCGGATGCCCGCATCGGCCTGGATCCGCTGCCTGCAGCTCCTGCCGTACCTCGATCGCCACGGCATCCGCTCGGTCGTCAACGATCGGCTGGCGCGGGCGGACGTCGCGGTCTTCGTCAGGAGTCAGGATCGCTCGGCGCAGGGGGAGGCGCGCGCCGCCAGAGCGCGGGGCGCCAGGGTCGTCGTCGACCTCTGCGTCAACTACTTCGACGAGACGGGGCTCGCGGCCGGTGGGTACGGCGTGACCCGCGAGCGCGTCGAGGAGTGTCGCGCCATGGTCGCGGCGGCCGACGCGGTGGCCACCGCCTCGGCCTTCATCGCCGGGCGCGCGGCCGCCTTCCACCCCCGGGTGGAATACCTCCCGGATTCCGTCGATCGGCAGCACTTCGCGCGCACGAAGATCCACGAGCGCGGCCGTCCACCGGTGGCGATCTGGTGCGGCTACTCGGTCAAGGCCGCCGAGCTCGAGCCCGTGCTCCTCCTGCTGGAGAAGCGCGGGATCCCCCTCGTGGTCGTCTCGGATGGCCGCCCGCGCCTGCCGGGCCGCTTCGAGTTCGTGCGCTGGCGCCATGCCGCGGCGCCGCGAGATCTGCTGCGCGGCGACGTCTGCGTCGCGCCGCGCGACCTCGACCATGCCTACAACCTCGGACACAGCTTCTTCCGGATCGGCGTCTTCCTGGCCCAGGGAGTGCCGGTGCTCGCGGCGCCGGTGCCATCCTACCGGGAGGTGCTGGCGCCTGGACGGAACGGCCTCGTCTGCGACTCGGAGGACGAGTGGGCCGGGGCGCTCGACCTGATCACCGAGGACCAGACGGTGCTCCCGCGGTGGTCCGCCGAGGCCACCCGGGCGATGGAGCCGTTCTGGACCGAGGCGGTTGCACTCCGGTACGCTCGATTCTTCCGCTGCCTCGTCGAGCACACCCGGACTGGAGAGGGGTGCTGAAGAACTGGCAGACCGATGAAGAAGGCCCGGATGCAGGGCGCCGGTGGACCGCTCCGTGAGCGTCGTGGGCGCGCTGCTCTTCCGGGTCGTCCCGCCGGCGGCGCTGCTGCGGGGACTCTGCCGCCTGGACAACCAGCTCTATCGGGTGCTGAGTCTCGTCTCGCTCCGCTACGGCGGCGGGCTCCACCCCAAGCACCGCCTCACGCGCTATCATGATTTCTTCATCGCCCGCGTGGGGCCGGGCGAGCGCGTGCTCGATCTCGGTTGTGGCAACGGCGCGCTCGCGGCCGACCTCGCCCGGCAGAAGGGGGCCGTCGTGACCGGCGTCGACCGGGACCGATCGGCCGTCGAGGCGGCGCGGCGGATGCACGCGGGGTCCGGCGCCACGTTTGTCGAGGGCGACGCGCGCGCGCTGCCCGCCGCGGGATTCGACGTCGTGGTCCTCTCGAACGTCCTCGAGCATCTGGACGACCGGCCGGCCTTCCTGCGCGAGACCCTGGCGCGCAGCGGCGCCGGGCGCCTGCTGATCCGCGTCCCGCTCTTCGAGCGCGACTGGCGCGTCGCCCTCAAGCGCGAGCTGGGCGTCGAGTTCCGTCTCGATCCGACACACCGGACCGAGTACACGCTCGAGCAGTTCGACGCCGAGATCGCGGAGGCGGGGCTCTCCGTCGAGGAACGCGAGGTGCGGTGGGGGGAGATCTGGGCGGTCTGCCGGCCGCGCCGATGATCCTCTTCTTCACGTACCGCGTCTCGCTCGACACCTGGGCCGAGCGCGGGATCCTGGAGCGCGAGTCGGCGCTCTACCGGCGGCTCCTGCCGCACGTGGGCGGGGTGGCGTTCGTGACCTACGGCACGCGGGATGCCGAGTTCGGGCCGCGTCTGGGCGGGATCCGCGTCCTGCCCCGGCCCCGCTGGCTTCCAGCCGCATGGATGAGCCTGCTGGCACCCCTCGTGTACCGGCGCGAGATCCGGGCCGCGCGCGTCCTCAAGACCAACCAGGCCGCCGGCGGCTGGACCGCGGTGATCGCGAAGTGGCTCTTCGGCAAGCCCCTGATCGCCCGCTGCGGCTACGCGTGGTCCTTCAACCGGTCGCGCGAATCCGCCGGGCTCCGGCTCCGGCTGATCCTCCTGCTCGAACGCCTCGTGGTCCGGTCGGCGGACCTCGTGGCCGTGACCTCGACGGGGGTGGGTGAGTACCTCGTGGCCGCTCACGCCGTCGATCCGCGCCGCCTGCGGGTGGTGCCGAGCTGGATCGACACCGAGCGCTTCGCCCCCGACCCCGCCGTCGAGCGGGAGAAGGGCCTCGTGGTCTCCGTCGGGCGTCTGAGCCCGGAGAAGAACCTCTCGCTGCTCGTCGAGGCCATCGCCCGGGTCCCCGGCGCCCGCCTCGAGCTGATCGGAGAGGGGCCGGAGCGCCTGCGGCTGGCGCGGCTGGCGGAGTCGGGGGGCGTGCCCCTCACCCTCGCCGGCACGGTGCCGAACGCGCAGGTGCCCCGCCTCCTGAACCGCGCCGAGCTGTTCGTGCTCACCTCGCGGTACGAGGGCCAGCCGAAGTCCCTGCTCGAGGCGATGGCGTGCGGCCTGCCGGTCGTCGGAGCGAGCGCTCCCGGCACGCGGGACCTGATCCGGCACGGGGAGACCGGATGGCTCTGCGAGCCGGACGCAGAGAGCCTCGCCGCCGCGATGCGCGCGCTCCTCGAGGACCCCGGGCTGCGGGACAGGCTCGGACGGAATGCGCGCGCCGAGATCGTGCGCGAGCACTCGACGGAGACGG
>CAZWXA010000127.1:4087-9569 GCA_964637755.1 uncultured bacterium
TACTACGCCGTCGAGGCGAAGCGCGCGTTCTGGGAGGAGCACTGGGCCGGCCGGGATCTGGAGGAGGCGCTGCGGGTCGCGGACGCGTCCCCGCTGACTCGCGTGATCGAGTCGGCGCTGCCGGCGGGAGGTCCGGCGCTCGAGGCGGGCTGCGGACTCGGCCAGTACGTGGTCCTTCTCCGCCGCCGCGGCCACGTGGCGTTCGGTGTCGACTGGAGTCTTTCCGGCCTTCGCCAGGCCCGCGAATTCTCCCCGCCCGCGCCCGTGGCGGCCATGGATCTCGGCCGCCTCGGATTCCCCGCCGGGACCTTCGCGGCCTACATCTCGCTCGGCGTCGTCGAGCACGATCCCCGGGGCCCGGACGAGATCGTGACCGAGGCGCGCCGCGTCCTCCGCCCGCAGGGCGTGCTCGTCATCTCGGTGCCCTACCTCAACGGGGCACGCCGGGCGGGCGCGTGGTGGATCCGCCGGGCGAATGCGGCGCTGGCGCGACGCGGCGGCTCGTTCTACCAGTACGCGTATGGTCGCGCGGAGTTCCGGTCCCGGCTCGATGGCCTCGGTTTTCGGGTCGTCTCGGCCTGGCCGTACGATCCCGCGCGGATCGTGCGCCGCTGGCTCCGGCGCCGTCTCGGAGCGGGCGGGAGCGGCCAGGACGCGGCACCAGGCCCGGCCGCGACACCGGGGGTGGTCGCGACACCGGGTGCGGCAACGACACCGGCGGTCCGGAGCGGGCTCGGGGGCCTCGCCCGGAGTATCCTCTATTCGCGCCCGGTGCTGGCGCTTCTCGGTCACATGATCCTCTTCGTGGCGATTCGCGATGACCGCCTCTAGCGCTCCGCGGGCAAGCGTGCTGA
Organism: uncultured bacterium; assembly: GCA_964637755.1. Classification (GTDB taxonomy): domain Bacteria; phylum Methylomirabilota; class Methylomirabilia; order Rokubacteriales; family CSP1-6; genus AR9. The sequence goes on from CAZWXA010000127.1 coordinate 4,942, forward strand.
TGAGCGTCCACAACGGGATGCCGTGGCTCGGCGCCGCCGTCGAGAGCCTCCTGACGCAGACCTTCGGGGATTTCGAGCTGCTGATCGTTGACGACGGCTCGACCGACGGGACCGGCGCGTTCCTCGCGCGTCTCGGCGATATCCGGGTGCAGGTGCTCCGCCAGGCGCGGGCAGGGCTGACCGTGTCGCTGAACCGGGCGCTGCGCGCCGCCAGGGGAGAGCTGATCGCCAGGATGGACGCCGACGATGCGGCGGCGCCCGACCGTCTCCGCCAGCAGGTGGAGTTCCTCGACCGCCACGCGGAGGTCGGGCTCCTGGGGACGGGGTGCGTGGAGGTGACGGCCGGCGGAGAGGTCGTGAGGACGATCCGGCCGCCGGCTTCCGATCCGGCGATCCGCGCCGAGCTGATTCGCTCGAACCCGTTCGTCCACTCCTCCGTCCTGCTCCGGCGCGCCGTGCTCGATCGGGTGGGAGGCTACGACGAGCTGCTGCAGGTCGCTCAGGACTACGATCTCTGGCTGCGCGTGGCGAGGGTGACGGCTATGGCGAACCTGCCGGAGCCGCTGCTTACCCGCCGGCTCCTGCCGGGGCGCGTGTCGCACGCCAGGGATGCCGAGCGATTGCGGGCCGAGGCCCGATGTCGCCTGCGTGCCGTGGCGCGCGGCGACTACCCGTGGTGGTGCGCGATTCATGTCGTGCGGCCGCTCGCCGCGCTCGCCCTGCCCGGGCCACTCAGGCGGCGGATGCGGGAGATCAGAGACGGCCGGCTCGCCGCCGGGGCGGGCGGGCATGGCTGAGACGCCGATCCGCGTGCTCCAGCTCCTGGTGTCCACCCGGGTCGGCGGCGGACCCGCGCAGGTCTACGAGACGCTCCGCCGGCTGCCGCCGTCGGCGTTCGAATGGGTGATTGGAGCGCCTGACGACGGCCCCTTCTTCGGGCTCTTCGCCGCGCTCGGCGCCGCGGAGCCTCTCCGCCTGGACCGCCTGAGCCCGGCGACCCTCGCGCGCGTCGTGCGCCTGATCCGCAGGCGCCGCATCGACGTCGTGCACTCCCACGGCAAGGGGGCCGGACTCTACGGCCGGCTCGCCGCTCGCCTGGCCGGGGTGCCCGCGATCCACACGTTTCACGGCATTCACGCAGACCGGTACGGCGCCGCGGCCCGGGCGCTCTACCTGCCGCTCGAGCGCGCGCTCGCGAGGGTCTCGCACACGATCGTGAACGTCTCCCGGAGCCAGGCGTGTCTGGGCGAATCCCTCCGGCTCTGGCCGCCTGGGCGGGCGCTGACGATCGTCAACGGGATCGACGCCGGGGAGACGCGCGCGCGCGCGCGCGCGGCGGGCCTCGACCGGCAGAGCCTCGGTATCGGGGGAGCGGGCCCGCTGCTCGCCACCATCGCGCGGCTCGATCCCGTGAAGGGCGTGGACGTCTTCGTGCGCGCCGTCGGCCGGGTCGCGGCGCGCGTGCCGGACACGCGCGGAGTAATCGTCGGCGCCGGACCCGAGGAGCGCCGGCTCAGGTCGCTCGTGGCCGGTGCCGGGCTGACCGGACGGATCACGTTCGCGGGCGAGATGGTCGACGCGTCGCGGGCGCTGTCCCCGGTCGGCGTCTTCGTGTCCGCGTCCCGCGCCGAGGGCATGCCACTCGCCCTGCTCGAGGCCATGGCGTGCGGGGTCCCCGTCGTCGCCACGCGGATTCCCGCTCACGAGGAGGTGATCGACGACGGGCGCACCGGGCTGCTCGCCGCGACCGACGACCCGGACGACATCGCCGAGAAGATCTGCCTCCTGCTCGAGGATCGCCCGATCGCGAGCCGGCTGGCCAGCGCCGCTCGCGCCGAGGTCGAACGCCGTTTCGACGTCGCGCGGAGCGCGGCCGCCCTCGGCGCCCTCTACCGGCGAGCGGTGAGAGGCGCCCCGGGCGGCGTGGCGGCTGCCGGGCCCGCCCGCGCCCGTGTATAATTCGCCCACTGTGCGGCCGCCGGCGGCGGGCGCGGTGCGGCCGCCCCGCGTCGCGCTCGTTCACGACTGGCTCACGGGGATGCGGGGCGGCGAGCGGTGCCTCGAGGTCTTCTGCGAGCTGTACCCGGAAGCGCCGCTCTTCACGCTGCTGCACGTCCCGGGCGCCGTCTCGGCGGGGATCGAGAGCCACCGCATCGTCACCTCCTTCATCCAGGCGCTCCCCGGTGCCGCCGCGCGGTACCGGCACTATCTGCCGCTGTTCCCCGCGGCGATCAGCCGCCTGGATCTCGGCGGATACGATCTGGTCCTCTCCCTGAGCCACTGCGTGGCGAAAGGGGTGCGGACCCCGCCGGGCGCGCTCCATCTCAGCTACTGCTTCACGCCCATGCGCTACGTCTGGGATCTGTACGACGACTACTTCGGCCGGGACTCCGGAGTCCTCACGCGGCTCCTGATGCCGGGGGTCGCCGCGGCGCTCCGCCGCTGGGACCGCCGGACGGCGGGAGTCCACCATTTCGTGGCGATCTCGGATCACATCGCCCGGCGCATCTCGCGCGTGTACGGCCGCGAGGCCGAGGTCATCCACCCGCCGGTCGACGTCCAGCGCTTCAGGATCTCGGACGCCATCGACGACTTCTACCTCGTCGTCTCCGCCCTGGCCCCCTACAAGCGGGTGGATCTCGCGATCGAGGCGGCCCGCCGCCTCGGACGGCGGCTCCTCGTGGTGGGAACCGGGCCGGAGGAGAAGCGGCTCCGCGGCCTGGCCCGGCCGGGGATCGAGTTCCTCGGATGGCGCCCGGACGGCGAGGTCGCCGGCCTCTACGCCCGCTGCCGTGCCCTGCTCTTCACCGCCGTGGAGGATTTCGGGATCGTGCCGCTCGAGGCGGCCGCGGCCGGGCGGCCGACCATCGCGCTCGGCCGGGGCGGCGCGCTCGAGACGATGATCGGGCTCGACCGAGGCGAAGGCGAGCCGACCGCGGTGTTCTTCGAGGACCCGACCGTCGACTCCCTCGTCGGCGGGATCCGGCGCTTCGAGGCGGCGGAGACCCGCTTCGACCCCACGGCGCTCCGCGCGCGGGCGGAGCGATTCGACCGCCCGATCTTCAAGGAGCGCGTCCGCGAGTACGTCGAGCGGCGCTGGGTTGAGTTCTGCCATGCGAGCTGAGCGGCGCCGGCGGCCCCCGCGCCGCGAGGCGAGTTCCGGAACGACGGTGCGAGCTCTGCGACGGTGCTGAAGGCGCACTCGCGGCTCTTCGAGCACCTGACGCTCGCCGGCGATCTGGCGCTGATCGCCCTCTGCTGGGTCATGGCGTACGTCGTCAAGTTCTACGTGCTGGGGGCCCGCGAGATCCCGCCCTTCGGGGGATACGCGCTCCAACTCGTCCCGATCCTCCTCGTGTGGGGGTTCGCGTTCCGGGCCTTCGACCTCTACCGGCCGAACCGGCTCGGCTCGTACCTGTCGGAGTGGTTCGACATCACCAAGGCGTCCACGCTCGGCGTGCTCGTGCTCATCACGATCATGACGTTCGTGTTCCGTTCCTACGACTACTCGCGCCTCGTCATCGCGATCTTCTGGTCGGCCTCGATCGTGGCCGTGAGCCTGTCGCGGGCCGTGTTCCGCGAGGCGCTCCGCTTCGCCAGGCGCCACGGCTACAACCAGCGCTACGCGATCGTCGTGGGCGGGGGCGACCTGGCGGCCGAGGTCCTCCGAGTCCTGCGCCGCCGCCCCGACGTGGGGATTCAGGTCCTTGGTGTCCTGTGCGACACGGGCGACCTGCCCGCGGCCGACGTGCGGCGGCTCGGCGACGTGGAGGAGGTCCGGAGCGTCCTCGACCAGATGCCGGTCGATCTGGTGTTCATCGTGCTGCCGCACCCCCAGTATCCGCGCGTGGCCGCGGTGCTCGACGAGATCGGCGACGACCCGGTCGCGATCCACCTGGTCCCCGACCTCTTCGGCCTGGCCTCACTGCGCGGCGGGGTGGAGGAGTTCGACGGCGTGCCGTTCATCCACCTCCGCGAGTCGCCGCTCTACGGGTGGAACCGTGTCCTCAAGCGCGGGTTCGATCTCGGCGTCGGGAGCCTCGGCCTCTTCCTCGCGGCGCCGCTGATGCTCGTGGTGGCGCTCCTCGTGCGGGCGACCTCGCCCGGCCCCGTCTTCTTCCGGCAGGAGCGCATGGGCCTCGACGGGCGGCGGTTCCAGATGCTCAAGTTCAGGACGATGCGGGTCGACGCCGAGGCGCTGACGGGCCCTGTATGGGCGCGCCCGGACGATCCCCGCCGGACGGCCGTCGGCAGTTTCCTCCGCCGCATGAACCTCGACGAGCTGCCGCAGCTCGTCAACGTGCTCCGCGGCGAGATGAGTCTCGTGGGACCGCGGCCCGAGCGGCCGTCCTTCGTGGAACAGTTCCGGCGCCGGATTCCCGGCTACATGCTCCGGCACAAGGTGAAGGCGGGCATCACGGGTTGGGCCCAGGTCAACGGGTGGCGCGGCGACACGTCGCTCGAGAAGCGGATCGAGTACGACCTGCGCTACATCGAGCGCTGGTCGCTCCTCCTCGACCTGAAAATCCTCCTCCTTACCCTGTGGCGCGCCTTCCGCAGCAGGAACGCGTACTAGCAGGCCGCTGAAAAAGGCCCATCTGCGGCGTTGGCTCGGTCGCTCCTCCCTG
>CAZWXA010000128.1:0-5886 GCA_964637755.1 uncultured bacterium
GGCGATGGCCGTCCTCGTCCTCGCCGACCACGCGCTCCGGCACGAGGCGCTCCGGGTACCATAGCGGAGTCAGGGCCGCCCCCGAGCGGCCCGCCCCGTGCCCGCCGGTGGGCCGGGGCGGGCGCGGGGGGTCGTCAGGCGCCTACCGCGCTCTCCGCCGAGTGTTCCTCGAGCCGGCCACCCTTTTCCTGTCGAGACCGGTCGACCCGGCGCCGCGGGAGCCGCCCGGAGGCGGTGGCGGTCGCCTCGGGACGCGGACCGGAATGGAGGGTCCGTGCGGGCCATCGGCCGAGCGCCAGGAGCCGCTCCACGTCTCGGCTCACGATCTCGCACTGCGGGAGCAGCACGATCTGAACGCGGTCAGCCGCGGGCCCCGCGAAGGCCACCAGCGCTCGACGGGCGATCGCAAGCACCCGGCCGACGAGCGCGGGGCGCTCGAACGGAACGCGGAGGACGAGCTGGCAGGCGCGGCCCAGGCGCTTGGTCACGGTCGGCGCGACGACGGCGCCCATCTCACGGTGGATCGCGTTGGTCACGGCCACCTGCCACGCCGTGCGCCGGGCGCGGGCACGCTCGACACGCGCCGTCAGGAGCAGGAGACCGACGACCGTGGCGACGGGAAGGCTGACGACAGCGAGCACTCCGAGCAGGGTCAGCATGATGAACCTCCTTCTGTTCACCAGGACACCGCAGCGGGTTCAGCGTGAAAGCGGGTGGAGATCCGGGCGACAGTCCCCGCAGGGCCGGAGCCCGGCTGCCTCGGCGCGCTCGCGCGAGCCGAAGAGACGGCGCCGGTGGGGATCGCCGGCGGTCGAGAGCCAGTCGCAGGTCGGCAGGCAGTAATCCGGGGTGTTCGGGTAGGTGACGTACATCCGCCCGCGGGGGACCTGCTGGCTGCCGGCATGCGTCACGGTCGGGACACCCTCCGTGGTGAGGAGCCGCTGCTTCAGGGCGATCTTGTTGCCGGCGTAGCCGGTGAGCGCGCCCGAGGCGCCGACGACCCGATGGCAGGGCACGACGATCGGCAGCGGGTTCCAGCGGAGCGCCTGCGCGACGGCGCGCGCCGCCGACGGCCGGCCGACCTCGCTGGCCAGGCCGGCGTACGACGTCACCGCGCCATACGGGATCGCGGCCGCGGCCTCGAGCACCGCGCGATGGAACGGGGTCCGCACGAGGCGCAGGTCGAGCGGCCACGCGAGCCGGCGGCTCCTGCCCTCCAGGTACTCGATCAGCTCGCGATGGAGGGCCTGGATCTCGGCACCGTCCTCGACGGTCTCCACGCCGGCGAGGCGGCCCAGGCGCGAGTGCGAGAGGCTGTGCGCCTCGCCCAGGAACTCGATGAGTGAGACGCCCTGCTCCGAGACCGCGATGAGGATGTTACCGAGCGGCGAGGGCACGACCCGGTAAGCGAGGAGGCGGCGCCGGAGGTCGGCGAGGCCGGACTCCAGGCGCTCGCGGGCGTGCGCGACCAGCGCAGCGGGAACCGGCACCGCCCGCCACGCCTCGACCGCGTGCTCGACGGTCCGGTATCGCTCGTACTCCCCGGCGCAGGGAGCGCACGTAGCGATGTGCTCCTGGACCAGGCGCGCCGCGGCCGGCTCGGCTTCTCCCGCCGCGACCGCGATCAGTTGCTCCTCGATCCTGGCGCAGGTGGTACGGGTCCTCTTCATGAACGCGGCTCCAGCGGACCAGGCGCGTCGGCCCCCAACCCCCGGCGGAGCTTCCTGAGCGCCTGGAAGACGTGCGCCCGGGCGCTCTCCACCGAGCAGGCGAGGGTTCCCGCGATGGTCTCGTAATCGAGGTCGTGGATCTTCCGCAGGACGAAGGCCTGCCGCTGCTTGAGCGGCAGCCGGACCGCGATCGCCTCGACCCGTCTTCGGGTCTCGTCGTACGCGAAGCCGATGTCCGGCCCATCGCAGTCGGTCTCCGTGCGGACACTACTCGCGGCCGCGTGGGCCAGGCGCCGGCGCTTCTCGCCCCGGAAGTAGTTCCGGCTCAGGTTGGTCGCGATGGTGAACAACCAGGCGCGGACGTTGGCGTCTGGCGCCAGCGCCCGGTAGGCCCGGTAGGCGCGGAGAAAAGTCTCCTGGGAGAGATCCTGGGCCTCACTGGCCCGCGCGGTCACGCGGAGGAGGTAGCGGTGGATCTCCTCGTGGTGCGCCTCCACCAGGGCCTCGAACGGCGGCTGTCCCATGCACCTTATGAGACACCGATCGCCCCCCCGTGTGAAAGGGGAGACCGAACCCCTGGACCGCTGCGGCCCGGCATGCATGGGGACCGGTGAGCACGGGGAGGCGGAGGAGTCCGGTGGCGCGGGCTTCCGTTCGGTCGGGGCAGCACGAGGGCGGGGCGAGGAGTCCCCCGGTCTCCGCGGGGATGCCGTGAGGGGGTGGCTCGCGCCGTTTCCCGCGGCGATTCGTGTTAAACTCTCGCCACTTTGCGGGGCGATCGCCCACCATGAAGGTCACGACCGGCAAGCACCGCCTCACGGGTCCCGAGGAGATCCGCGCGTCGTACGCGCTGGACCCGGGCCTGGATACTTTCCCGAAGCTCGCCGTGCGCAACGCCCGGCGCTGGCCCCGGAAAGTCGCCATCCGGGAGAAGGACCTGGGCATCTGGCAGTCCTATACCTGGAGCCAGTACCTCGAGCAGGCCCGCCAGATCGCACTGGGCCTGGCCTCCCTCGGATTCGCCCGAGGCGACAAGGTGGCCATCATCGGCGACAACCGGCCGCAGCTCTACTGGGCCATGCTGGCCACCCAGGCCCTCGGCGGTGTGCCCGTGGCCCTCTACCAGGACTCGATCGAGAAGGAGATGCAGTACATCCTCGACCATTGCGAAGCGCGGTTCGCGGTGGTCGAGGACCAGGAACAGGTGGACAAGCTCCTGCACGTGAAGGACGAGTGCCCGCGGCTCCGGTCCATCGTCTACGACGATCCCCGGGGGCTGCGGCGCTACAAGGACCCGTGCCTCCTGAGCCTGACTGACCTGCAGGGCTCGGGGGAGAAGTTCGGCCGGGACAACCCGGGCTACTTCGACCAGGAAGTGGCCAGCGGCAAGGCCGGCGATACCGCGGTCATCTGCTACACCTCCGGGACCACGGGCCAGCCGAAGGGGACCATGCTCTCGCACGGGAACGTCATCCTCACCGCGCGCAACGCCGTCGAGCGGGAGGGTCTGGACGAGAACGAAGAGGTGATGGCGTACCTGCCGCTGGCATGGGTGGGCGACCACATCTTCTCCTATGCACAGTCCATCGTCGCGGGGTTCGTCACCAACTGCCCGGAGAGCGCGGCCACCGTGCTGCAGGACCTGAAGGAGATCGGGCCGACCTACTTCTTCGCGCCGCCTCGCACCTGGGAGAACATCCTGACGTCGGTCATGATCCGGATCGACGACGCCTCCTGGATCAAGCGGCGGATGGTGCACGTCTTCCTCGGCGTCGCGCGCCGCGTGGAGCGGAGCCGCCTGGCTCACCGGCCGGTGCCGCCCGGCGATCGGCTCCTCTACCAGATCGGTCGGGTCCTGGTGTACGGCCCGCTCCGGGACAACCTGGGGTTGGGGCGGATCCGCGTGGCCTACACCGCGGGTGAGGCGATCGGGCCGGAGCTGTTCGAGTTCTACCGCTCGCTCGGCATCAACGTGAAGCAGCTCTACGGGATGACGGAGTCGAGCGCGCTGGTCTGCATCCAGCGAGATGGCGACGTCAAGCTCGACACCGTCGGGACTCCGCTGCCCGGCGTGGAGCTGCGGATCAGCGAGTCGGGCGAGGTGCTCTTCCGGAGCCCGGGCGTGTTCCAGGGCTACTACAAGAACCCGGAGGCGACCCGGGAGACCGTGGAGGATGGCTGGATCCACTCGGGGGACGCCGGGGTCATCGATCGGGACGGCCACCTCAAGATCATCGACCGGGCCAAGGACGTGGGACGGCTGGCAGACGGAACCCTGTTCGCGCCCAAGTACCTCGAGAACAAGCTGAAGTTCTCTCCCTGCGTCAAGGAGGCCGTCTGCGTCGGCCACGACCGGCCCTACGTCGCGGCCCTGATCAACATCGACCTCGCCTCGGTCGGGAACTGGGCGGAGCGTCGGAACGTTTCGTACACGAGCTATACGGACCTGGCCCAGAAGCCCGAAGTCTACGAGCTGATCCGCCAGGAGGTGATCCGGGTGAACCGGAGCCTCGCGGAGGACGAGCGCCTTCGTGGCGCCCAGATCCGCAGGTTCCTCCTCCTCCACAAGGAGCTCGACCCCGACGACCAGGAGATCACGCGGACCCGGAAGGTGCGACGCGGGTTCATCGCCGAGAAATACGCCGTGCTCATCGACGCCCTGTACTCGGACCGCCACCACGTGGCCGTGGATGCGCGGGTCACGTACGAGGACGGCCGGACGGGGACGGTGCGCGCCGACGTGAAGATCGGTCAGGCGGAGGTCTTCGCGGTCGAGGCGGTGCCATGAGTCGAGTCATCGGCACCCCGCCGCTCCTGGAGGTGGACCAGATCAGCGTGGCGTTCGGTGCCGTCCAGGCGCTCACCAGGGTCAGCCTCGAGGTGCGGCGGGGCGAGATCGTGGCCATCATCGGCCCCAACGGCGCCGGCAAGACAACGCTGCTGAACGTCGTCAGCGGCTTCTACCATCCCTACGAGGGCCGGATCGTGTTCGAGGGGAAGGACCGGACGCGCCTCAAGCCCTACGAGGTCGCGGAGCTCGGCATCGCCCGGACGTTCCAGAACGGGGCGCTGTTCAAGGGCATGAGCGTGCTCGACAACATCATGACCGGGCGGCTCCTCAAGATGAAAGGTTCCTTCCTGCTCGAGGCGCTGTACTGGGGACCGGCGATGCGGCAGGAGCTCCGGCACCGGGCCGCGGTCGAGCGGATCATCGACTTCCTGGAGATCGAGGCGATCCGGAAGACGCCGGCCGGCCGGCTGCCCTACGGGCTCCAGAAGCGGGTGGAGCTCGGGCGTGCCCTGGCCGCCGAGCCCACGTTGCTGCTGCTCGACGAGCCGATGGCCGGGATGAACGTGGAGGAGAAGGAAGACATGTGCCGCTTCGTCCTCGGCGTCAACGACGAGTTCGGCACGACCATCGCCCTCATCGAGCACGACATGAGCGTGATCATGGACATCTCCGACCGGGTCGTGGCGCTCGACTATGGCCGCAAGATCGCCGACGGCCCACCCGATGCCGTGCGGACCGACCAGACCGTCATCGACGCGTACCTCGGAGTGGCCCATGTCTAGGAGGCCGCTGGTTGTCGGGCGCGCCGATGGGCGCGGCTGAGGGCGCCGGCGATGGACCTCCTGTACGGGGTCTTCGTGGCGCCGTTCCTGGACATCGCGGGCAACCTGCGCTTCTTCATCGAGGTGCTGATCGGCGGAGTCGCGGCCGGTCTCCTCTATTCGCTGGTCGCCCTCGGCTTCGTGCTGATCTTCAAGGCCTCCGGGGTCTTCAACTTCGCCCAGGGCGTGATGGTGCTCTTCGCGGCGCTCACGCTGGTCGGTCTCATGGAGCGGCGCGTGCCCCTCGCTCTGGCACTCGTCCTGACGGTGGCGACGATGGTGGTGCTCGCCTTCGCCATCGAGCGGGTCGTCCTCCGGCCCCTCGTCAATCAGGAGCACATCATCCTGTTCATGGCGACGATCGGGCTCAGCTTCTTCCTCGAGGGCTTCGGCGAGATGCTCTGGGGGAGCAACGTCAAGAGGCTCGACGTCGGGCTTCCAGACCGGTCGATCATGGTCGCGGGAGTCCAGGTGAACTTGCTGGAAATGTCCGCCGCGCTCACCGCGGCCATCCTCGTGGCCATCCTGGCCGTATTCTTTCACCGGACCCGCATCGGCCGCGCGCTGCGCGCCGTCGCCGACGACCACGAGGCGGCCCTGTCCA
>CAZWXA010000128.1:5896-9514 GCA_964637755.1 uncultured bacterium
CCAAGAGCGGGGTGCAGTTCAGCCTGTCCCTCATCGCCCTCAAGGCGCTCCCCGTCCTCATCCTGGGCGGGTTCACGTCGGTGCCCGGGGCGATCGTGGGCGGGCTCATCATCGGCGTGGGCGAGAAGGTCGCCGAGGTCTACTGGGGCCCCCTCGTGGGAGGCGCCATCGAGAACTGGTTCGCCTACGTTCTCGCGCTGGGCTTCCTGCTCGTGAAGCCGCAGGGTCTGTTCGGCGAGAGGATCATCGAGCGGGTATGACGAAGTGATCTATCGTGAGGCGGGGCAGTTCAAGACCACCTACGCCAGTGACCAGGCCATCTTTCCCATCCCGCAGGACCGGTGGTTCGTGCTCCTGCTCGTGGTCGGGGCGCTCGTGGTGCCGCCGCTGGTGGCGAGCGAATACTGGCTCCAGGCCGTGCTCATCCCGTTCCTCGTCTACTCCCTGGCGGCGATCGGCCTGAACATCCTCACGGGATACGCCGGCCAGCTCTCGCTCGGGACGGGCGGGTTCATGGCCGTCGGCGCCTACTCGGCCTTCAAGCTCACCACCGCCTTCCCGGGGCTCAGCATCCTCCTGGTGTTCGTGCTGTCCGGTCTCGTCGCGGCGCTGGTGGGCCTCGTCTTCGGGATCCCGAGCCTCCGGATCAAGGGCTTCTATCTGGCCGTGGCGACGCTGGCCGCCCAGTTCTTCCTGATCTGGCTCTTCAACAAGGTGGCCTGGTTCGTCAACTATTCGTCATCCGGGACCATCACGGCGCCGCCTCGGACCGCGCTCGGCGTCATGGTCACGGGACCGCGGGCGACGGCGCCGGCGCGCTACATGGTCGCCGCCGTCCTGGTCATGGTCTTCGCCCTGCTCGCCAAGAACCTGGTCCGCGGGCGCGTCGGGCGATCCTGGATGGCGATCCGCGACCGCGACATCGCCGCCGAGATCATCGGGATCCGGCCGCTCAGGACGAAGCTGCTGGCGTTCGCCATCAGCTCGTTCTACTGCGGAGTTGCGGGGGCCGAGCTGGTGTTCCTCTACTTCGGCAGCGCCGAGACGCTCGCCTTCGACATCAACATCTCGTTTCTCGTGCTGTTCATGGTCATCATCGGCGGGCTCGGCAGCATCCTCGGCTCGTTCCTAGGCGCGGCGTTCATCGTGCTGGTGCCCATCTTCCTCACGAACGCGCCGCAGGCGGTCGGCCTCCACCTGCCCGTCGCCCTGCAGAAGCAGATCGAGCTGATGGTCTTCGGGGGGCTGATCATCTTCTTTCTCATCGTGGAGCCGCACGGTCTGGCGCGGCTCTGGCAGATCACCAAGGAGAAGCTGCGGCTGTGGCCGTTCCCGCATTGACGGCGCCGTCGGCTCGCACGACCAGGCACTGGGGGGCTCGCCTCGACGAAGCCTCGGCTCGCACTACCACACACGTAGGGCTCGCCTCGACGCAGCCTCGGCTCGCACTACCACACACGTGGGGCTCGTCTCGGCGCAGCCTCGGCTCGCACTACTACCCAGATAGGCCGTTTTCAGCGGCCTGCGTGACAGGGAGGAAAGTATGACGCTACGAGCGCTCTGGATTGGCGTGCTGGCGACGGTGGCGGCCGCGGGGCCGATCGCGCCGGCCGCGTTCGCCCAGCCGAAGGAGATGTTCATCCCGCTCCTGGTCTACCGCACCGGGCCGTACGCGCCGAGCGGAATCCCGATCGCCAACGGGTTCGTCGACTACTTCACGCTCCTCAACGACCGGGACGGCGGCATCAACGGCGTCAAGCTCACCTGGGAGGAATGCGAGACCCAGTACAAGACGGACCTCGGAGTCGAGTGTTACGAGAAGCTGAAGGGCAAGGGGCCAGGCGCCGCCTTGGTCAACCCCTACAGCACGGGTATCACGTACCAGCTCATCCCGAAGGCCGCGGTGGACAAGGTCCCGGTGTTCTCCATGGGCTACGGCATGACGGCCGCCGCCGACGGGCGCTGGTTTCCGTGGGTGTTCAACTTCCCGACCACCTACTGGAGCCAGGCCTCCGCCGTGATCCGCTACATCGGCCAGCAGGAAGGCGGGACGGACAAGCTCAAGGCCAAGAAGATCGTCCACGTCTTCCACAACAGCCCCTACGGCAAGGAGGCGAACCCGACGCTGGAGGCGCTGGCCCGGCAGTACGGCTTCGAGCTGACGTTGCTCGCGGTGGATCACCCGGGCCAGGAGCAGAAGTCCACCTGGCTCCAGGTCCGGCGGATCAACCCGGACTGGATCTACGTGTCGGGCTGGGGAGTCATGAACCAGGTGGCCGTGAAGGAGGCGGCGTCCATCGGCTACAAGATGGACCACATGATCGGGAACTGGTGGACGGGGACGGAGGCTGACGTGGTGCCCGCGGGCGCCGGAGCGAACAGCTACAAGTCGACGACGTTCCATGCCCCCGGCGCCGGTTTCAAGGTGCACCAGGACCTCTTCAAGTTCGTCTATGACAAGGGCAAGGGCGCCGGCGAGCGGGCGCGCGTCGGCGAGGTCCTCTACAACCGCGGCGTCGTCAACGCCATGCTGTCGTCGGAGGCCGTCCGCACCGCCATGACGAGGTACGGCAACAAGCCGCTCACCGGCGAGCAGGTCCGCTGGGGCTTCGAGAACGTGAACCTCACCGCGAAGCGGCTCGAGGAGCTCGGGATGAAGGGCTTCATGCACGCCATCAAGGTGACGTGCGAGGACCACGAAGGGAACGGACCCGTGCTCATCCAGCAGTGGGACGGCAAGAAGTGGAACATCGTGTCCGAGTGGATCCCGCCCATCCGCGAGGTGGTCCGCGTGAAGCTGGAGGCGGCCGCGGTGGAGGAGGGCATGAAGCTCGGCTACACCATGCGTGACTGCTCCAAGGAGAAGTAGGTGCTCCGGGTCAACAACGTCGAGGTCATCTACGACCACGTGATCCTCGTGCTGAAGGGCGTGTCGCTCCGGGTCCCCGAGGGGGGCATCGTCGCCCTCCTCGGCGCCAACGGCGCGGGCAAGAGCACGACGCTCAAGGCGATCTCCGGGCTCCTCAGGACGGAGCGAGGGGACGTGACCAAGGGTGCCATCGAGTTCCTGGGGCAGCCCATCCATCACAAGGACCCGTCCGAGATCGTCCGCCAGGGCATCGTCCAGGTGATGGAAGGGCGCCGCGTCTTCGAGCACCTGACGGTCGAGGAGAACCTGCTCGCCGGAGCGTACACGCGGAAGAGCGGCCGCCCGGTGAGGCAGGACCTCGAGCGAGTCTACGGCTACTTCCCCCGCCTCCGGGAGCGGCGCGGCCTCCGGGCTGGCTACACCTCCGGGGGCGAGCAGCAGATGCTGGCCATCGGACGGGCCCTGATGGCCCACCCCCGGCTCATGCTGCTCGACGAGCCCTCGATGGGGCTGGCGCCGATGCTGGTGCAGGAGATCTTCGAGATCGTCGGCCGGCTGAACCGGGAGGAGAAGGTCTCCGTGCTCCTGGCCGAGCAGAACGCCGCCATCGCGCTCCGGTTCGCTCAGTACGCCTACGTGATGGAGAACGGACGGATCGTCCTCGACGGGGATCGGACGGCCATCAGTGAGAACGAGGACATCAAGGAGTTCTACCTCGGTCTCTCCGGCGTCGGCGGGCGGCGGAGCTA
>CAZWXA010000129.1:0-9416 GCA_964637755.1 uncultured bacterium
GTCCAGGTGCCGAGGGCGCGAAGCTCGCGGACGAATTCCGCGTATGCCCCGCTCGAGAGCCGGAACTCGACGGTTCCTGGATCCCGATTCGAGCGTCGCGAGAACCCCCCGAGTCGAGCGACGAGCGCCTCGACCCGTCGCGCCGCGTCCTTGCGGTCGCCGGCGGCCAGGGTCCCCGACACGTCGGGAGCGGCAGAGGGCGCGAGCGGCTTCGCCGCCTGCCCACGGGACCCCCCTCCGGCCACATCGCGCTCGGCCGATTCCACACCCTTCGCGCGAACGGCGTCGCGCGCCTCGGCCCCCGCGATCTTCTCCTCGTGCGCCCGCGATTCCTCCAGGGCCGCCGGCCGCTGCTCCTCGGCCGGCGCCGCCCGGCGCGCCGCGAATGCCTGCCTCGCCTCCGCGGACGGAGCGCGATCCTCGACGGAAGGAAACGTCTCCGCCGGCGTCCGGCTCGGAAGTCCCGGCCGCGGCCCCGCCAGAGCCGAGCTCGGGGCCGGCTCTCGCGGACCCACCGACAGCGCACCCGTCCGCTCGCCGGGCTGACCGCCCCCCGTCGGCGGCCCATTCCGTCCCTCCAGCGGCCCCCTCTCTTTCTCGAGGGACCGCGCGTGCCCGAGGGCGCCGCCGTCCGCGAGCGGATCCCGGCGGGCGGACGCGCCGCGGTCTTCGAGCGCCTTCTCGTCGCGAGGCGCGTCTCCGCGCTTCGCCTGCCCCAGGACCCGTTCCTGAGCCGCCGCCGGCAGCGACCCGGGTGGCTTCGGCGCGGGCGTGGCCGCGAGGCGGCGCTCTGTGGGCGGCGCAGCCGGAGCGCGAAGCGCCAGGGGCTCCACACGCTCCCCCCGGGCTACTGACTTGACCGCGCCGGGGGACGCCGGCGAGCGGGGTCGTGTCCGGGGCGGCTCCTGGCCGGAGACCTGGGCGGGCTCAGCGGAGCGCCCGGGTGCAGGCTCGGCGTCCTGCCGGAGCGCAAACTCGTGCGCGGGGTCCGGCTCGCGAGTCGGCGCCGCCGGACGGACGACCTGGGGCGTGTCGCCTCGTGGCGTCTCGCCACGCGGCGCCTGCTGGAGCCCGGGCGAGCGCTCGAGCAGGGAGACGGCCAGGACCCCGACGATCACGACCGCCGCCGCCTCGAGGGGAAGCTTCAGGGCCAGCGGGAGAAAGAGGGCCTGCAGGACGCGGCGGTACCAGGGCGTGGGACGGGCCGCCGCCATCACCCGATCGACGAAGCCGGCAGGTGCCCTGGGGGGCTCGAGAGAGCGAAGCAGGGTGACCGTGGCCCGGAGGCGCTCGATCTCGCCGCGACATTCCCCGCAGTCCGCGAGGTGCGACTCGCAGCGCGCGCGCTCCTCGCCCGCCAGCGCCCCGTCGATCAGGGCCGAGAACCGCTCGCGGGCGTCCTGGCAGGTCACGAGAGGAATCGCTCCAGCTTGTCCCTCAGATCCATCCTCGCACGGTGCAGCCGCGAGCGTACGGTGCCGGGTTCCAGATCGAGGGCGAGGGCGATGTCCTCGTACGAGAGTCCCTCGAGGTCACGGAGCACGACGATGATCCGCCGATCGTGGGTCAGCTCGGCGATCGCGCGGTGCAGGGCGGCCTTCCGCTCGCTTCGCTCGAACCGGGTCGCGGGATCGACCTCCCCGCTCGCGAGCCGCGCGAGGACGTCCTCCCCCTGGCGCCCCATGCGCCGCTCTCCCGACGCGAGCCGGTTCAGGCACAGACGCGCGGTGATCCCGTAGAGCCAGGTCGAGAGCTTCGCGTCGCCCCGGAAGCCGCCGATCGCACGGTACACGCGGAGGAACACCTCCTGCGCCATCTCCTCCGCCTCCGCCCCGTTGCCCAGCATCCGGAGCGCCACGCCGAAGACCCGGTGCTGGTATGCGATGACCAGTTCCTCGAACGCCAGCGCCTCACCCGACCTGAGGCGATCGAGGAACCGCGAGTCCGCGGCGGTCTCCTCGCGCACCGTTAGACTGATCGGCGCCGGCAAAGTTCCCGGCGGACATGACAGCGGAGGCTCCGGAGACAGCATGCTCGTGTCCGCCTACAGGATACCGTCGCTCGCCCTACATCGGGGCCGGGAAGCGCCGCACCGCTACGGCCTGGCCAGGAACGGGATCTTGGCCGCATGAAGGATCATCCGCAGGCCGACGAGGGCCAGGGAGGCGGCCAGCACCCGCTTGATCAGCACCGGGCTCGCCCGGACCGACAGGCGGGCGCCGAGCTGGGCGCCGATCAGGATGCCCGCGCCGATGACGGCCGTCGTCGGGAGCCTCACGTGGCCGAGCGACAGGAACGTCAGGGCGCCGACGAAGGTGGAGACGCTCAGCACGAACTGCGAGGTCGCCGTCGCGACGTGGACCGGCACGCTCAGCACGACGATGAGGAACGGCACGTGGATGATCCCGCCGCCGATCCCGAACGTGGTCGAGAGCACGCCGACGAGGAAGCTCACGACGACACCCTTCCAGGCATCCACGTAGTACTCGTGAGACACGCCGGCGGCTCCGCTGAACCGCCGTCGAGTGGCGCGCGCGGATGGCCGCAGCCTGATCCCGGAAAGCAGGAGGCCGGCGATGGCGAGCAGCAGGCAGCCGAACCCCAGGCTGAAGACGCTCGAGGAGAGCGCGCGCGTCAGGTACGCGCCGCCGATGGCGCCGGGGATCGTCGCCGCGGCGAACCGCACTCCGAGCGCCAGGTCGACCCGTTTCTGACGGAGGTAGGCGGCGCTGCCGGACACCGCATTGAGGAACACCAGCGCCAGCGAGGTGCCGACGGCATCCGGCGGGTCGAAATGATAGCCGAGCAGCAGGAGCGGGACGAGGAGAAACCCGCCACCGGCCCCGATCAGCGTCCCGAAGCTGCCGATGGCGAGCCCGGCCGCGAAGAGCACCGCCCCGCCGAGGAACGTCATGCCACACGATCCATCAGCGCGAGGGGGCGAGGCACCGCGAGATCACGATCCGGCCGCATGATACCATGGCCGCCGTGTCCCGGCCGTCCCGCTGGAAGCCTCGACTCCCCGCCGTCGTCCTCGTCGTTCTCGCGATCGGTGGCATCGCCTCGTTCCTCGCCTGGCGCCAGTCGGCTCCAGGCGTGCGCGCGTCGGTCACGCCGGCGCCACGCCTCGTGGGCCGCGCGACGCCGCTCACCGTCACGCTCGAGGCCGCGCGGGGGAACATCGCGCAGGCCGAGGTGCGGCTCGTCCAGGGAGGCACGCTGGCCGTGGTCCACCGGCAGGCGGCGTCCGCGGGGCGCCGGGTCGAGACGCCGGTCGTCGTCGAAGGCGGCGCGGCGGGCCTCAAGGAGGGGAGCGCGACGCTCGAGGTGTGGGCCCGGGACGACTACTGGCGCCCGCTCCGTCGCGACGCCACGCCGGTCCTGTCGATGCCGGTCACGATCGACCTGACACCGCCGTCCCTCGAGGTCCTCGCGGCGACTCGCTACCTGTATCAGGGGGGCGGCGGGCTCGTCGCCTTTCGCGTCAGG
The DNA here is from genome assembly GCA_964637755.1 of uncultured bacterium. Taxonomy (GTDB): domain Bacteria; phylum Methylomirabilota; class Methylomirabilia; order Rokubacteriales; family CSP1-6; genus AR9. The sequence continues at coordinate 3,490 of CAZWXA010000129.1, forward strand.
GGCGGCGAGTTCGCCGAGGTGCGCGCGGGCCCCCTGAGCTATCCGAGCTTCCCCGCGGGCGAGGGGGGGACGCGCATCGCCCTCGTCGCCCTGCCCTGGGACTTCGCGCCGGGCACCCCGCTCACGGTGACGGCGCGCGACGAGGCGGGCAACGTCGCGTCACGCGGCGTTCCGACCGAGGTGCGGACCCGGCGATTCCGATCGGACACGATCCAGATCTCGGAGAGCTTCCTGCAGGCGAAGGTCCCCGAGCTTCTGCCGCAGCACCCGCCGTCGAAGCCGCTCATCGAAGGGTTCCTCCTCGTCAACCGCGAGCTCCGCCGGCAGGCCGAGGACGAGAAGCGGCGGGTGGCGCGGTCGACCGCGGACGAGCCGCTCTGGGAGGGACCGTTCGTCCAGCCGCGCAACACGAAGGTCTTCTCCAACTTCGCCGAAAGCCGCTCGTACGTCTACCAGGGCCGGGACGTCGACCACCAGGTTCACCTCGGCTACGATCTCGCGTCCCTCAAGCAGAGCGCCGTCCCGGCCGCCAACAGCGGCGTCGTCGCCTTTGCCGGGCCCCTCACGATCTATGGCAACACCGTGATCCTCGACCACGGCCTCGGGCTGCAGACGCTCTACGGCCACCTGTCGAGCATCGGGGTCGAGGTGGGCGAATCGGTGGAGAAGGGCGAGGAGCTGGGCCGCACCGGGAGCACCGGGCTCGCCAGCGGCGACCACCTGCACTTCGAGGTGCTCATCCACGGCATCTCGGTGACGCCGGTCGAGTGGTGGGACGCGAAATGGATCCGCGACCACATTGGCAAGCCGCTCGCCGAGGCCGGCCTGCCCGCGATCAGCGGCGCGGAGGATCAGGCCGACGAGCGCCCGACCCCGGCCCCCTCGAGGCCGCCACGAAGCCGCCGCGGCGCCCACCCCCGCACGAGCCGCGGGCGCCAGGAGCCCGCCGGGGAAATGGACGGGATGGGGGCCGGTCGCCGGCGCTCCTAGCGACCACGGAAGACAGGGGCTCTCTTCTCGACGAAGGCGCGGGCGGCCTCGCGGTGATCCTCGGTCGCGCCCGTCCTGATCTGGCGCCAGGCTTCGAGGTCCAGCAACTCCGCCAGCGTGCCGCTCTCGGCGCGGTTCAGGTTGCCCTTCATGTGGTGGTAAGCGATCCTCGGGCCCCCGGCCAGGCGCGCCGCGAGGCCAAGGGCTTCCTGCTCGAGCTGTCCGTCCGGGACGACGCGGTTGACGAGGCCGATCGCCAGCGCCCGCGAGGCGTCGAGGAGGTCGGCGGTGAAGTAGAGCTCCCGCGCCCTGGCGGTGCCGACGATGCGCGTGAGGAAGTAGGAGCCGCCGAAGTCACCCGAGTAGCCGACCTTCGCGAAGGCCGTGGTGAATTTCGCGCTGTCCGACGCGATTCGAAGGTCGCAGGCGAGCGCCATCGAGAGCCCGGCCCCCGCCGCCGCGCCGCGGATCATGGCGATCGTCGGCTTCGGCATCTCGTGTAACCAGCGCGACACCTCCATGCGCCCCCGCAGATCGACCGTCTTCTCCTCGAGCGAGCCCCCGGCCGTCTCGTTCCCCTCGGCCATGGCCTTGACGTCTCCGCCCGCGCAGAAACCCTTTCCCGCGCCCGTCAGCACGACCGCCCCGATCGCCGGGTCGCCCGCCAGCCGCTCGAGCGCCGCTTCCATCGCGGCCAGCATCGGCCGCGAGAGCGCGTTCAGGCGCTCGGGCCGATTCATGGTGAGGATCGCCACCCCGTCCTTGATCTCCTCGAGCAGGTCCATCGCTCCACCTCGTGTCGAGAAATGACTCGCCCCTTGTCCAGGAGCGACGGCGCCTCAATCTATCCAACGGCCGACGCCAGCGCAAACGATTTCGGTTCCGACGCACGATGGGTGCGCCCGCTCCGGCGAACGGAGCCTCGCCGCCCGGGTCAGCCCGGGCGCACGAGCGCCTTCGCGGCACGCCAGCGAAGCAGCTCGCCGGGCGGCACGAAGTCGCCGATCACGCCCATCATGAGGTCGAGGAGGCCGGGACGCCGCGCGAGCAGGTGGGCGGCGGCGCTCGCGAGCCGCCGGCGGGCGATGACGAACTGCAGGGCTCGCGTGACCCGTGCCTTGCCCCTGAACGCCCTTCGCCGCGCCCTCTCGTAGCCCGCGAGCGCGCGCGCCGAGGAGCCGCCTCCTCCGAGCGCTTCGAGCGCCGTCCGGGCCGCCAGCTCCGCGCTCCTGAGCGCGGTGAAGATCCCCTCGCCCGTGAAGGGGTCGTAGAAGCCGGCGGCGTCGCCGACGAGCAGCACACCGCCCGCGCGCGGCGGCGCCACGCGGTAGGCGAGCGGCCCGAGCGCCAGCACGGGCGCCTGGCGGCGGAGGCCGGGGAAGCGCGCCCCCAGATGACCGAGCTGCTTCGTCCGCGCGTCGAAGAACGCTTCGAGTCGCCCCCGATGCGGCACGGCCGAGGCGAGCGGCACCACGAGGCTCAGGTTCGCCAGCTCCGGCGTCACGGGATTGACGATCGAGTACGCGGGCGGATCGACGAAGATCTCCCCGCGATCGACGAGGCCGTCGACGCCGGAGGCGTACGTCATCAGGGCCATCCGCTGCAACGGGTGCCGCGAGACCAGACCGAGCCCCCGAGCGATCACCGAGTTCCGCCCGTCGGCGGCGATCACGAGCGGCGCGCGGAGCGTCGCGGAGCGGCCCGCGCCGTCCCGAGCCTCGACCCCGACGACGCGGTCGCCCTCCAGGATCACGCCGGTCACCCGCCGCCGTTCCTGGAAGTCCGCGGCCGTCTCCCGGAGACGGTCGGTCAGGATGCGGTCGAGGACGAGGCGCGGAATGGCGAGCGCGTGGTCGCGGTAGCCGCGCCACGGGCCAGTGGTCGGATACGTGCCGGCCAGGCGCGTCCCGTCGGGCGCGGTGATCGCCATGCCGCGGAGCGGGACGGCGCCGGCGTCCTCGATGGGCTTGAGCACCGCGAGGCGATCGAGCACGCGCGACGCCTCCGGGCTCAGGTACTCGCCGCAGATCTTCGGCCGCGGGAAGCTCGCGCGATCGAGGACGAGCAGCCGGAGCCCCGCCTCCGCGAGCAGGATTCCCGTCGTCGCGCCCGCGGGCCCCGCGCCGACGACGATGGCGTCGTACTTCATCGGACCTGCGGCTCGCGTCACAGGCTGCCGACCGTGAGGACGCGGACGAGCCAGGGGTACCGGCGGATCTCGAGGCGTGGCACGCGGGCCAGCGCCGCCAGTGACCGGATCTCGTCGGGCGAGTAGCTGCGCCGCACGGACAGGGGGCCGTCGTGGCGGGAGATCGGGTGACACCCGAGGAGACGCGTGGCGAGCCAGACGAGCGCGACGCCGGCGCGCGCCCGCCACAGATCGTTCACGACGAACCCGAGGCGCGCCGCCCTCGCCATCTCGGCCAGCGCTGCGGCGGCCGCCGGCGGGGCCAGGTGGTGAAGCATCAGCGACGAGACGATCAGGTCGACGCCGCGGGCGGCGACCGGGAGCGCGAGCGCGTCGCCCCGAAGGACGGTGATCTCCGGATACGCGCGGGTGGCATGGAGAGCGAGCCGGGCCGAGTCCTGGTCGAAGTCGAGCGCGATCACGCGGACGGCGCGGCGGGTGCGCCGCGCCCGGCGGATCAGCCGGATCGCGAGCTGGCCGCTGCCAGCCCCCACGTCGAGAATACTCGCGGGCCGGTCCGGTGGCAGCCGGCGGAGGAGCCGCGCGACGTGACGCAGGGTCAGCGCGTGGCCGCCGAACCATGCGTTGAGCCGCTCGATGTCGGCCAGGCTGGCCGCGCGATCCGCCGCAGGAACGGGGCGGTCGAGGATCTCGGCACCGTCCTCGACGCGACGCAGGGACATCAGAAGCGCAGCAGCGCGCCCTCGGCGGCAAACCCCGGCCCGAGCGCGATCATCACGCCCCAGTCGCCGGGGACCGGCCGCTCGACCCGGAGCATCTCGTCGAGCACGAACAGGACGGTCGCGGACGACATGTTGCCGAACCGCCGCAGCACCTCGCGGGAATGCGCGACCTGCTCCTCGCCGAGGCTCATCAGCTTGCGCGCCTGCTCGATGACGCGCCGGCCTGCCGAATGCAGCACCCAGTACCGGACGTCGTCCCGCTTGAGCCCCTGGGTGTCCAGGAGCACCTCGGCCATCTCCTTCATCATCACGGCGCCGATCCGCCGCACCTCCTTGGACAGCACCACCCGCGGGCGGCCCCCGGGATACTCGAACCCCATGGCCGGGAGATGCTCGGAGCGGAAGAGCGTCCGGTGGCACACGATGCTCGGGCCCTCCGGCCGGGTGGACAGCGCCACGGCCCCGGCGCCGTCGGCGAAGATGGCATGCGCCACGGCGCTCTCCAGCCGGTCGTCCAGGTAGTACGCGGCCGAGCAGATCTCGACCGCGACCACGAGCGCGCGATGCGACGGAAACGCCGCCAGGTGATTGCCAGCCTGCTGGAGCGCCACCATGGCGCTCGCGCAACCGGTGTCTCCGACGTGGACCCGCTGGACGTCGGGGCGGCAGCCGAGCCTGGCAATCAGATGCGCGTCGAGGCTCGGTGTCATCCGTCCCGTGCACGTGGTCGTGGCGAGGAAATCGACATCCCCGGGCGTCCAGCCGGCTCGGTCCAGCGCGCGGCGCACGGCCACCTCGCCGATCTCGAGGGCACCCCGGCGGAACCGATCGTTCAGGTCGTCGACGGTCTCGTCGGTGCGGGCGCGCTCCGGGTCAAGATAGAGATAGCGCCCCTCGATCTGGCTGTTGGCGAAGAACCCCTGACGGACGGGGTCCCCGTACCCCGCGAGCTCGAGCGTGCGGGCCTGGGTGAACCGATGGGGAGGCGTCGCGGTGGCCACGGCATTGACCTTTGGAGTCGGCATGAGACCTCCGTCGCGAGCGAATCAGTCCGGGTCCTGCTTCCGGCGCGCGCCGCGTGGAGCGCTGCTCGCCTGGCATCGCCGCGCCCGCGGACACGCGAATACAATACCCCCTTCGTGGGTGATCGAGGTAGCGGGGTCCGCCACGACGCCCGCTTCTTGCCGATTCCCCCGGCCTCAGGCCTTGGGCTTGCGGGCGCGCACGAAGGCGCTCATGAACTTCCCGTCCACCTCGGGCGCGATCGCGTCGGCGTCGATGCCGGCTCCGGCGAGGAACTCTCGCGCGTCGTCGACACGGTAGATCCGGGTGGGCTCGAGATCGATCGACTCGAACCCGGCCCGGGCGAGCTTGGCGCGGTACTCGGTCTCCTCGAGCGCGCCGGCCAGGCAGCCGATCCACAGCTCCACGCTCCGGCGAATCTCCGCGGGGACAGGACCGCGCACGACGATGTCCGAGACCGCGAAGCGGCCGCCCGGCCTGAGCACGCGGAAGGCCTCGGCCAGGACGCGGTCCTTGTCGGCGGAGAGGTTGATGACGCAGTTCGAGATGATCACGTCGGCGGAGCTGTCGGGCAGCGGGATCTGCTCCATCTCGCCCTTGAGGAACTCCACGTTGGCGATGCCGGCTTTCCGCTGGTTCTCCCGCGCGAGGGCCAGCATCTCGTCCGTCATGTCGAGGCCGTAGGCCTTCCCGGTGGGCCCGACCCGCTTCCCCGAGAGCAGGACGTCGATGCCGCCCCCCGAGCCCAGATCGAGGACGGTCTCGCCCGGCCGCAGCTCGGCGAGCGCGGTCGGGTTCCCGCATCCGAGCGAGGCCGCGACGGCCTCGGCGGGGAGGTGGCTCGTCTCGCTCTCCGCATAGAGGCCGGCGGTGATCGGATCGCGCCCGCCGCACGAGGCCTCGCTGCCGCAGCAGGAGCTGGTGCCTCCACTGGTGACCCTGAGCGCGGCCTGGCCGTACTTCTCCTTCACGATCTGCTTGATATCCCCGTCCATGTCATCCTCTCCTCTTCGGGACGAACCTGCGTTGACGGACCGACGAGA
>CAZWXA010000130.1:0-9410 GCA_964637755.1 uncultured bacterium
ATGGGGCTGCCCGCCGCGACAGGACCCGTCCGCCTCTCGGGTGATCCGTTCATGAGTGGTCCGGGCTAGAGGTCACCGGCCGGTGGCCTCCCTCTTCGACGATCTGCAGGTCGGCAAGCGGGCGCTCCTGTCTCATCAGGCTGTCCTCAAGACCATTGGTCACAACCTGGCCAACGTCTCGACTCCCGGGTTCTCGCGCGAGCGCGCGGAGCTGACGCCGGTCGACCCGCTGAATGGAGTCGACGTCGCCACGATCACCCGCGTGCGGGACCGCTTCCTCGACACGCGGCTCCTCGGCGAGGAACAGACGCTCGGGAAGAGCCGGGCGCGGGAGGGAGTCCTCGGACGGCTCCAGGCGGTGTTCGACGATGCTGCCGGCGCCGGGCTCGGCTCGACGATCGACCAGTTCTTCCAGAGCTTCCAGGACCTGTCCCTCGATCCGACCAATCAGGCCCAGCGGGTGGTGGTCGCGAGCCGCGGAGAGCAGCTGGCGGCGACCTTCCGGGGACTGAGCGCCCGCGTCGACCAAGTCAAGGCGGACGTCGGCGCCGAGATCGGCGGGGGAGTGGCCGAGGCCAACGGCCTCGTCGGCGAGATCGCCGAGCTGAACCGGCAGATCGTGGCGTCCCGCGGCAGCTCGGGCCCGAATGACCTCCTGGACCGGCGGGACCTTCTGGTGTCCCGGCTCGGGCAGATCATCGGCGTCAGCGTGACCGACCACGAGGACGGAAGTGTCCAGCTCGCCATCACCGGGACCGGTGTGCGGCTGGTCGACGGCACGCTCACGGCCCCCCTCACGGTGACGGTCGACGCCGCCACCGACACGATCGACCTGCGGGCCGGAACCGCGAGCGTGGTGCCGGCGAGCGGCAGTCTCTCCGCCCTGCTCGAGGTGCGGAACTTGGCGGCGGGCGCCGTCAAGCAAGCGGCGTCCGATCTCGACGCCCTGGCGCGATCCGTCATCGGCGAGGTCAACCGCGTGCACGCCGGCGGTGCCGGCCTCGCGGAGCACAGCGCGCTCACGGCCGCCAGCGCGGTCAGCTCCGCGGGCGCGCCGCTGACCGCGGCGGGGCTCGCGTTCCCGCTCGCGAGTGGGTCCTTCACGCTCGTCGTGCACGACGGCGCGGGGGCTCTCGCGTCGACCGTCACGGTGCCGGTGACGGCGGGCGTCACGACGCTCGACGACGTCCGCGCCGCGATCGACGCCGACCCGAGCCTGACCGCCAGCGTCTCGGCGGGGCGGCTCACGGTCGCCTCCGCGCCCGGCACGACGTTCGCGGTCGCCAGCGACAGCTCGGGCGCACTTTCGGCCCTCGGGCTCAACACGTTCTTCACGGGCTCCGGGGCGCGCGACATGGCCCTGAATCCCGTGGTCTCGGGCGACGCGAGGAAGATCGCCGCCGCCCGGGCCGATGCGTCGGGGCTCGTCCATCCCGGCGACGGCTCGAATGCGCTCGACCTGGCCCGGCTCCGCGCGCAGCCCGTCCTCGGCGGCGGCACCAGCACGCTCGGGGACTTCTACGGCGCGTTCGTCGCCCGGATCGGCTCCGAAGCCCGGGACGCGACGCAGGCACGTGACCGCCAGGAGTCGGCGGTACAGACGGTCCAGAGCCTCCAGCAGGAGACCTCCGGCGTCTCCATCGACGAGGAGCTGATCGCGCTCACGCAGAGCCAGAACGCCTACGCCGCCGCCGCGAAGTACATCGCCACGTTGAACGACGTCCTCGATTCCCTCCTGCGGATGGTGTGATCTCGGATGCGCGTCACGCCCGGCATGCTGAACGGTCAGATCGCGGGCGACCTTCAGGCCGCCCTGGCGGCACTCGCGCGCCAGCAGCACCGGCTCTCGACCGGGCGCCGGATCGAGGTGCCCTCCGACGATCCCGCGGGGGTCGCCCAGGCCCTGGCGCTCAGGTCCCGGCAGGCCGCGACCGAGCAGTTCCGGAAGAACGTGGCGGAGGCGCGGGCACGCCACCTGTCCGCGGACGCGGCGCTCCAGTCGATCGCCGAGGTCGTCACGCGGGCCCGGGAAGCGGCGGTGCAGGGCGCCTCCGACACGAGCGACGCGCTCGCGAGACGGGACCTCGGCAGCCAGGTGGACCAGTTACTGGAGGAGCTGGTCACGCTGGCGAACTCCCGGGGCCAGCAGGGGGAGTACCTCTTCGGCGGCCAGGAGTCCACCGTGGCGCCCTACGTGGCGACCCGTGACGCCGCAGGACGGATCACGGCAGTCGGCGTCAATCCGCGCGGGATCGACGGGGTCGCGCTGGCCGAGGTCTCCGAAGGGGTCACGGTCCCGACCGGGGTGTCCGGCACCGCCGTGGTCGGGCAGCCGGGCGACCCGACGTACGCCTTCGACGTCCTGATCCGTCTCCGGGACGGCCTCGACTCCAACGACGGTGCCGGCGTCAGGGCGAGGCTCGACGAGGTGACGGCCGCGCTCGACCGGGTCGGGACGCCCGTCGCCGTCGTGGGCGCCCGGCTGGGGTGGCTGGCCTCGCTCGACGACCGCCTCGGGTCGGAGTCGGTCGATCTGGCCGGCACGCTGTCGCGGGTCGAAGACCTGGACATTCCCGGAGCAGTGCAGGAGTTCCAGCAGCTCGAGATCCTGTACCAGGCCGCGCTGGTCTCGAGTGCCCGGCTCCTCCAGCCGTCCCTGCTCGAGTTCCTCAAGTAGTCCCGGTCAGCCGCTTCCTACCGCCCGGCAAGACCGTCCCGCTCCGTACCTGATCGGTCCAGCAGAAACAAGAGATTACGCCGTGGTACGCGCCGTGCTGCGCAGAAGGGCCGGGGGCACACCCAGCCCCGGAGGGGAGCGACTCGCATGGAACCGTTCGAGGAAAAGATCGCCGAGCTTCCAGACCTGAAGGTGCGGGACCGGGGGCGCGGGAACAGCGTGCGCGGGCGGAGGTCGCTTTCGTCGACCCGTTTCTCTCGACGTGGTAGGTCCTGTCAAGCCTTCCTGGGCGACGCTTCCCGTCCAGGCGTCCACGTGCGATTCACGGCGTTTCGGCGCGGGTGACCTCCCAGCTGCCGAGGCCGGGCGCGGTTCGCGGACGTGGCCCTGGACGCTCGCGTCGTGGCCCGGCTCTGGCACCGCGCTCCGCAGTAGACCTGGTTCGGGCGTCTCGCCAGAAACCACCGTCCGCAGCGTTCGTCCGGGGCGCGACGCAGAGCTGGCGCCGGGCACTCCTTGACGAGATGGCCGTAGATCCCCAGGAGATGCGCGAGGACGTGGGTGGCCCGAGTGGTACCCGGCGGGAACGTCGTCGTGAGGCGGACGGAACTGCTCGAGCCTGCCTCGCTCGCCGGCCAGCGCTCGAGGCTCAGGGTGATCTCATAGGTCCCGACCGTCACTGAGTCGGCCCGGAGCAGTCGACCGATGATGCGCGAGAATTCTCGATGCACCTCGCGCACCTCGGCATGCGAGAAGAGCGCCGCGCCGCTTCGCCCCTCCCGCATCTTGCGCTGGTCCCGGCGTTGCCTGATGAGAACGTCGGCGAACGCGGTGAGCTCGAGCCTGAGATTCGCCCAGTCTCCAGGCGTCAGCGTGTTCAAGTCGCGGGATCCGAGGCGAATTGCCCAGTCGAGTCGCTGGGCTGGTGTCGTCCCGACTCGCGACTGAGCCATCGTGAGGTCCTGTGGTCGAACAGTCTCGTCCGTCCGAGGCTGTGACTGGATCACGCCGGGCGCCTCCGTCATGCCGTCACGGCTCGCATCTTGTGACGGTGTTCGTTCGTCTGCCCGTCAAACCTACCTGCAATCCGCTTCTTTGCCCTTGACAGTCACAATAGGCCCTCACTAGGCTGGCCGTCAATGCACGTTCGTGTCGTTCGTCGGACCTGCGGGACGGCTCGCACGGCGCGGATCCTAAGGAGGGCATCCGATGACGGGACGGACGACGCGGAGGGGATGGACGCTGGTACTCGTGGTGACGATCGCCATGGGGTTCTCGCGCGCGGCAGCCGAGGAGGCAGGCTCGGTGCTCGAGGAGATCCTGACGATCATGCGTGAGAGCGGCCAGATCACCGAGGCCAAGAAGAAGGCGCTCCTCGAGCGCGCGAAGCGGGAGGGGGAGCAGGCGAAGGCGGAGCGGGAGGCAGCCGAGAAGGCGCAGAAGGCGCAGAAGGCGGGGATCACCGCGGGGATCGAGGACGCCCGGCCCTTCCTCCGTTCCGAGGACGGGGCCTTCCGCCTCTTTCTCGGCGGGCGACTCCAGGTCGACTACGACGCCGCCGAGGACAAGGCCCGGACGCTCAGCGGGGCGACCCTCAACGATCAGTTCCTCGCGCGTCGGGCTCGCATCGAGCTGTCGGGCACGTTCTTCCAGTGGATCGATCTGCGCCTCGAGGCCGAGCTGACTGCCGGCGTCAGCCTGAACGATGGCTATCTCGACTTCCGCTTCATGCCGGAACTCGGGCTCCGGGCGGGCCAGTTCAAGGTGCCGTTCAGCCTCGAGGAGCTGACGTCCGACAACACGATCGACTTTGTCGAGCGGTCGATCGTCAATGAACTGGCCCCCTCCCGGGACCTGGGCGCGGCGCTCCGGGGCAGTCTCTTCGGCGGAATCGTCGGGTACGACCTTGGGGTGTTCAACGGGAGCGGGCTGAACGCGGTGGACACGAACAGCGGCAAGGATGTCGCGGGGCGCGTGACCGTCGCGCCGTTCAAGGCGACCGGCAATGCCTGGCTCAAGGGGCTGCAGCTCGCCGGCGACTTCACGGGGGGCGACCAGAACCTGGGCAGGAGCGCCCGCGGCCGGACGAGCGCGCGCACGGCCAACCGGTTCGAGTTCTTCGCGGCGCAGCCGACTCGGGGCGACCGGACGCGGTGGGGCACGGACCTGCTCTGGCTCGTCGGTCCCGCCGCCCTGAAGTTCGAATACGATCACCAGGCGAACGAGCGCGTCCGGCTGGGCAGCAAGGGCGCGGATCTCGACGACATCGAGACGACGGGCTGGTACGTGTCGGCGACCTATGTGCTCACGGGCGAGGAGAAGTCGCTGAACGGTCCCGTGGTGCCGCGGCGCCCGCTGAACCCGGTCGCCGGCCAGTACGGCCCGGGCGCATGGGAACTGGCCCTGCGCTACGCCCAGCTCACGTTTCGCTCGGACGATCCGGTCAACTTCTTCGACGGCAACATCAGCAGCCTCAAGAAGATCCCCGGGGGGCGGGCCACGGCCGAGAACGGCGTCGACGCCCTGACGGTCGGCGTCAACTGGTACCTCACCTCCCGGGTCCGCTACATGGTCAACTGGACGGACTACTGGTATGACAATCCGCTGGGGACTCCGTTCAGCTGCGAGCAGGTGTCGTGTGACGTGACGAAGCTGCGTCCTCGGAACGACCCGAGCTCGTGGGAGATCCTCTCCAGGCTGCAGCTCTGGTTCTGAGCGGGTTCCGGTGGAGCAGAGCGGAGCGCTGTTCGGTCTGCGAGGACGGCGGGAGAGAGGCAAGGAGGAGCGCATGAGGATGAGTCGCGTGTTCGTCGCCCTCGGGGCTGTGGGCGTGCTCGTTTCAGCGGCCGGGGCCCAGGCGGCCGGGGCCCAGGAGGTGATGCTGTCGGTGGCCATCAGCATGAAGGAGGCGGTCGAGGAGCTCGGTCGTGGCTTCACGCGGACGCGCGCCGGGGTCACCCTCCGCTACAATTTCGGCTCGTCTGGCGAGTTGCAGCAGCAGATCCAGGCCGGCGCGCCGGTGGACCTGTTCGTCTCGGCGGCGCCGCGTCAGATGGATGCGCTCGAGCGGAAGGGGCTGATCCGGTCCGAGACCCGCCGGGTCTTCGCGCGGAACGTGCTCACGGTGATCACGCCGGCGGATCCGCCGCGCGAGATCCGCCGGCCGGCTGATCTGCTCGACCCGCGGGTTCAGAAGATCGTGATCGGCAACCCACGCACCGTGCCGGTCGGGCAGTACGCCGAGCAGAGTCTTGGAGCGCTGGGGTTGTGGGAGCGGCTTCAGCCCAAGCTGGTGTTCGCGGAGAACGTTCGCCAGGCGCTCGACTACGTGGCGCGGGGGGAGGTCGACGTGGGCTTCGTCTACACGACCGATGCCGCCACCCGCGCCGGCCGGGTGCGGGAGGCGTTCCGCCCCGCCGAGTCCACCTATGGCCCGGTCCTCTATCCGGTCGCGGTGACCCGCGACGCCCAGCAGCCGGGGCTCGCCCAGGCCTTTCTGGATCTCCTGGTGAGCCGCGAGGGGCAGGCCGTGCTGGCTCGCCTCGGCTTTCTCCCGCCGCCTGTCGGAGCCACGCGCTGAATCCGGACGCCCTGAGCGCGATCTGGTTGTCCGTCCGCGTCGCCGTGGTTGCCACGGCGCTCAACGCGGTGATCGGGATTCCGCTCGCGTATCTCCTGGCCCGCCGGCGGTTCTGGGGTCGGAGCCTGGTCGATCTTCTCGTCACCCTGCCCCTGGTCCTGCCGCCGACCGTGACCGGGTACTACCTCATCGTGCTGCTCGGCCGGCGCGGCTGGCTCGGCGGGCCTCTGTATGGTGCGACCGGCTGGTCCATCGCGTTCACGTGGTACGCGGCGATCGTGGCGGCCACGGTGATGGCCTTTCCGCTCATGGTGCGGACGGCACGAGCCGCGATCGAGTCCGTGAACCCAGCGTTCGAGATGGCCGCGTACACGCTCGGGCGATCCGAGTGGAGTACGGCCTGGGACGTCACGCTGCCGCTGGCGCGCAAGGGGCTCCTGGCGGGGCTGGTCCTGGCCTTCGCCCGGGCACTCGGGGAATTCGGCGCGACGCTGATGCTGGCGGGGAATATCCCCGGGAAGACGCAGACGGTGCCGCTCGCGATCTACACCGCGGTGCAGACGGGGGAATCCGATCAGGCCCTGGGCCTGGTGGCCGTGCTCACGCTCCTGTCATGTAGCGTCATCCTGGTGGCTGGGCGTCTGGGGGCGCGCGCGGCGTGAGCCGGGTCCGGTGCTGACATCGGATCTGGGTGTCCCGTCGCGCCCATGAGCGCGGGATCGATCGTCGGCGCCCTCGCCGGCGGCCTTCTGGTCCCGCGCCTGTCGGTGTCCCTGGTGAAGGTCTTGCTCGGCGTCGCCGCTCAGCCGAGCCGCTCGACGTACCGGGACACTTCTTTCGGCGAGCCCCGGTACGACGCGAGGAATCGACGGCTCTCCGAGAGCCGGCTCAGCTCGCGATGGATTTCTGCCCGCGACGCTTCGAGTCGAGTCAGCAGGTCGCGGTCCAGGTCCACGACGCGCCGCAGCGCGCCGGCGGCATCTCGCCGGTGTGCCGCGTCGTCCGCCGCCCGACCGCCGGCGTCCGGGAGCCGCCTCGCGAGCGGCGCCATCCGCGCCACCAGCGCCTCGCGGTTCGAGCAGTACTGGTCGAGCGTGTTCTCGTCTCCGTCCCCGAGCCGGGCGCTTGCTTCCTCGGCGAGGCGCTCGAACTCGCGACAGAGCGCGGCCAGCTCGGCTCCCCTTCCCTGGTATGCTCCCTCGGTCGCGCGCGGTTCCGTCACGCGGGCTTCCGCTCGACCGCGGCCTCGAATCCCTCGCGGAGCGTCCCGAGAATAGCGAGCGCCTGGTCGAGGTGCCGCATGCTCCGCGCCACGAGCCCTTGGGTGAGGTGGCGGAGCAGGAAGTCGTACAGGCGCGCGAGGTTGTCGACGATCTCCCCGCCGGCCTCGCGGTCGAGGGCGTTCGACAGCTCGGCGATGATCGCGTGGGCCCGGGACAGGGAGTGGGTGAACACCGGGACGTTGCCTCGGTCGAGCCCCTGCCGGGCCCGGCGAAGGAACATCGTCGCTCCGTCGAACAGGAGGAGCACGAGCCGCTCCGGATCTGCGGTGGTCGTCTGCACGGCCTGATAGGTTCCGATCTGTGCGCTGGGCATCCGTCTCTGTCCGCCTACGGGCCTAGGTCCCCGGGGTGGCGAGGTTCTGGAGGTTGTTGAGCAGCGCGGTCCCGGTGCGCTGGAGCCGCGCGACGACGGTCTCGAGGTTGGTGAACCTCGCGCGGAGCGTCCGCTCGGTGCCCTCGAGCCGGGCCAGGGCGCCGTCGATCTGCGCCTGCACGCTGCGGATCGTCGCGTTGATCCCGTCCTGGCGAACCGCGATGGTCCCGGTCACCGCCCGGGTGGCCTGGTCGAGCGCGCGGGAGAGCAGGTCCGCCACCCCGTCCGTCGTGCCGGTGCCCCCGAACAGAACGCTCACTCCATCCGGGTCGTCATTGAGGGCCTTCTGGAACGCTGCCGCGTCGAGCGTGAGCGTCCCGTCCTTCGCGGTGGTGATGCCGATCCGCGAGAGCGTCGCGACCCCCCCGGGCACCGACGTGGCGATGAGCGAGGCGAGCCGGTTGCGGATCTGGCGGGGGACCGCGTCGCCGGTGAACGCGCCGGGCGTGAGCTTGCCATCGCTGCCCTTGCTCCCGGAGGTCTGGCCGTCGATTGTCCGCACCACGTCGTTGTAGGCGTCGATGAAGCCCTGCACGCGGGCCTGGGTGCCTCCGGTGTCGACCTTCACGGCGAGATCCGTGCTGCCCGTCCCGGCCTTCAGCGTGACCGTGACGCCGTCGATGACGTCCGAGAAGCTGTTGGAGGGCCGGGTGAAGCTGCCGATGCCGGAGACACTGAAGGCCGCGTCGACGGCCGTCTGGGTCTTCGTCAGCCCGAGGTCCGTGCCGTCCGCGAGGATCACGATGTCATTGGCGGCGCCCGTGCTGGTGGTCGTCAGGGTGAGCCGGTAGGCGGGGGCCGCCGCGGTCCCGACGTTGACGGCGCCGGCCTTGGCGCCCGCCTTCGTGTCGTTGACGGCCCGGACGAGCTGGTCGAGCGTCGTCGTGGTCGTCACCGGGAGCGTGACCACGGGGCCGCTCGTACCGAGCCTGAACTGCACGCTGCCATCCGCGGTCGCGACCGTGTCGGTGAGCGCGCCCCTGGTGCTGGCCGCGGTGGCGATCGAGCCCCGGGCGAGACCCGACACCGTGAGGGTGTAGGTCCCGGTCGCGCTGCCGGGGCCGACGGCGGCCTCGGCCACGGTGTCCGCGGAAGACGTTACCGACCGGGAGAAAAAGGTTGCCGGGTCCTTGAGCGCGTCGACCTTCGACTTGAGCCCAGCGAGCTTGGAGTTGAGGTCCTGGAACGCGGTCGACACAGCGTGGAGCTTGACCTGCTTGGTCTGCAGTAGGGTGATCGGCTTGCGCTCGACGGCCAGGAGCTGCTGGACGAGCGTGTCCGTGTCCAGACCGGTCGCGATGCCTCCCACGGGGATCGGGGCCATACACTCTCCCTTCTACAAGACCGGTGCCAGGCCGATGAAATAGGCCCATCTGCGGCGTTGGCTCGGTCGCTCCTCCCTGCGGCGTACAGGAGTACGCCTCGGTCGTCGCTCGCTCGCCGCCTTGCATCTGGGCCTATTTGATCGGCCTGGCGCCCGGGGCTGCTGGGTCAGGG
>CAZWXA010000131.1:0-9402 GCA_964637755.1 uncultured bacterium
CCCGCTGGAGGAGCGCGTATATCGCCTGCGCTGTGTCGAGGGATGGTCGATGGTGATCCCGTGGATCGGGTTCCCCCTGGCCTCCGTGCTCAAGCGCGTCGAGCCGGCCAGCAAGGTCGGCTTCGTCGAGTTCACGACCCTGCTCGATCCCGTGCAGTTCCCCGGCCAGCGCGCCAGCTTCCTGAGGTTCTCCGGGCTCGAGTGGCCGTACGTCGAGGGGCTCAGGCTCGACGAGGCGCTTCACCCGCTGACGCTCCTCACCGTCGGCATGTACGGGCAGGTGCTCCCCAACCAGAACGGCGCCCCGGTGCGGGTCGTCGTGCCCTGGAAGTACGGCTTCAAGAGCGCGAAGTCGATCGTGCGGATCAACCTGGTCGCCGAGCAGCCGCGCTCGGCCTGGGAGAAGGCCGCGCCGAACGAGTACGGCTTCTACTCGAACGTGAACCCGACGGTCGATCACCCTCGCTGGAGCCAGGCGACCGAGCGCCGGATCGGGGAGTTCCGCCGGCGGCCGACCCTGATGTTCAACGGCTACGGGGACCAGGTCGCCTCGCTCTACGCGGGCATGGATCTGAAGAAGCTCTTCTGACCCGTGTCCCGCCGAGCCCGGTACGCCTTGAAGGCCGCGGTCTGGGCCGTCTGCCTCTCCCCCCTCGCCATGCTGCTCTACCTGGCGTGGAACGATGACCTGGGCGCGAACCCGATCTCGTACGTCACCAAGGTGCTGGGCGACACGACGCTCCGGGTCCTGCTCGCGAGCCTCGGCATGACGCCCGTGCGGCTCCTGTTCGGCATCTCCTGGCAGATGACCCTCCGCCGGTTGCTCGGGCTCTTCGCCTTCTTCTACGCCGTGCTGCACTTCGGCGTGTGGGTCGTGGTGGATCACTTCTTCGACTGGCCGCAGATGCTCGCCGACGTCCGCAAGCGCCCGTACATCACCGTGGGCGTCCTGGCCCTGACGCTGCTCATCCCGCTCGCCGCCACCTCGACGACGCGGATGATCAAGCGCCTCGGCGGCGTCACCTGGCAGCGGCTCCACCGGCTCGTCTACGGCGTGGGCGTCCTCGCGATCCTGCATTTCCTCTGGCTCGCGAAGAAGGGCAGGAACGACCAGTTCGTCTACGCCGCGATCCTCGCGCTGCTCCTCGGCGTGCGGTGCTGGGCCTGGGCCCGCCGCGCGCTCAGGAAGCGCGGCCGATCAGGTTCCAATTCCTTCGCGGGGGTAGCCTCCGAAGCACTCGTGAGCGGGGATCGGATTCACGGCGCCTGACGCGCCGGTGGTTCGTCACGCGCGGCTTTTCGAGTAGGATGTACGGGCGCCGTGACGCCAGGCGCGATGGGGGAGGAGCGAGCTGGCTCGTGCGCTCGACGGCTTGACCGTTCTCGACCTCGCCACGTTCGTGGCGGCGCCGTTCTGCGGCACGCTGCTCGGCGAGTTCGGAGCGGAAGTGATCAAGGTCGAGCAGCCGGGGGTGGGCGACGACCTCCGCCGGCTCGGGCGTCCCGCCGCGCCGGGTCTCTCCTACTGGTGGCTCGCGGAATCGCGGAACAAGAAGTCGATCACGTGCAACCTCCGGACCCCGCAGGGACAGGCGCTGATCAGGCGGCTCGCTACGGGCACGGACGTCGTCACGGAGAACTTCCGGCCAGGGACGCTCGAGCGCTGGAACCTCGGATACGAACGGTTCCGGGAGGTCAACCGTGGCCTGATCCTCGTCAGGGTCTCCGCCTTCGGTCAGACGGGACCCTACGCCGACCGGCCCGGTTTCGGGCGGATCGCCGCGGCCATGAGCGGGATCAGTTACCTCGGCGGCTACCCCGATCGCCCGCCCGTGACGCCCGGGACACCCACGATTCCTGATTACCTCGCGGGGCTGATGGGCGCCTTCGGTGCCCTCGCTGCGCTGCGGCACCGGGGACGGACCGGCGAGGGGCAAGTCGTGGACGTGGGCCTCTACGAGCCCATTCTCCGCATGCTCGACGAGATGCTCCCGGTGTACGCCGCCACCGGTCACGTGCGCGAGCGCATCGGATCGGGCACCGAGTACGTCGTGCCGCACGATCACTACCGGGCACGGGACGGGGCGTGGGTGGCGATCGCGTGCACGAACGACCGGATGTTCGAGCGGCTCCTGCACGCGCTCCGCCGGCCCGAACTGCTCGACCGCTACCGGACAATGCCGGACCGCTTGGCGCGCCGCGAGGAGCTGGATGCGCTCGTGGGTGACTGGGTCGGGCGCTTCGAGGTTGCCGAGGTTCTGCGGCGCCTGGATGCCGCAGAGGTCCCGAGCTCCCTCGTGTACAGCGTGAAGGACCTCTTCGTGGATCCCCAGGTCAAGGCGCGGGAGAACATCGTCACGGCGCCGAGCCCGCTCGGCGGGCTGCTGCACATGGCCGGGATCGTCCCGAAGCTGAGCCTGACGCCGGGGGCGATCGACTCGGTGGGCCCGCCGGAGGTGGGCCAGCACAACGAGGAGATCTACTGCGGCCGGCTCGGGCTGACCGGCGACGAGCTGGCCGCCCTGCGCGAGGCCGGGGTCGTGTAACACGAGATAGGACGTTCGAGGTTGTCCAGCTCTCCCTGTCGTCAGTTGCTGATCTGGTCGGTTTGCTGGACGCTGACCTTGTAGCAGGGCGAGGCGCCGGTCGGGCGCTCTCGGCCCGGCTCGATCCGCGCCCGCTCCTCGACGCGCGCCCGGATGGCCTCGCACGTCCCCTCGGTGAGATATGGGCCGAACCGCGCGACGGGGCGGCCGTCGGCGTGGACGTTGAAGAACCAGACCAGGACCATCACGACGGGTTGATCGAGGAAGGCGAGCATGCCGGGGAGGGGTCAGTGGCTCAGCGCGCCTGAGGGCCCTCCGGTCGGCCGGCCTCCGCCTGCGGGCGCCGATCCTCGGCGCCGGAGTCCGCCGTCATTCAGGAGCGGATGCCGAGGCGCGGCAGCACCCAGCGCGTCAGGATGAGGTAGCCGGCAGCCACCACGGGGAGCCACAGCCACTCTGACATGTCCCGAGTATACTCCTCCGCCCTGCGGCGGGCGCCCCGCTAGCCGGCGATCAGGTTCTGGTAGGGGGCCTCCGAGATGCGGCCCCAGTCGCCGATGTAGCTCTGGAACTTCGTGTAGGACGCGTGGACCTTCTTGGCGATCGGGCTCCTCCCGGCTTCCTCGTCGTTGACCTCGATGGCCAGCTTCTTGAGGCCCGTCATCACCGCGGCCGGGAACTGGATGATCTCGACCTTGCTCTTGAACTTCGTCTTGAGCTCGTTGAGCGCGCCGCCGTTCTTGGCCTCGTATTCGAGGAACATCTTCTGCCCGGCGTAGACGGTCGCGTAATCGACGATCGCGCGCAGGTCGGCCGGGAGGGATTCGAAGGCCTTCCGGCCGAAGACGAACTCGCCGGTGGTTCCGGGTTCGTGCCAGCCCGGATAGTAGTAGTACTTCGCCGTCTGGTGCAGCCCGAGCTTCATGTCGTCGTAGGGGCCCACCCACTCGGACGCGTCGATGACGCCGCGCTCGAGCGCCGTGTAGATCTCGCCGCCGGGCGTGAGCTGCACCGTGGCGCCGGCCTTCGAGATGACCTTGCCGCCGAGGCCCGGGATGCGCATCTTGAGGCCCCTGTAGTCCGCGAGCGTGTTGATCTTCTTCCTGAACCAGCCCCCCATCTGGACGCCGGTCGATCCCGACGGGCGGGGAATCAGGTTGAACGGCGCGTAGGTTTCCTCCCAGAGCTGCAGGCCCCCGCCGTAGAAGACCCAGGCGCCGGTTCCGGGGCCGTTCAGGCCGAACGGCACGGCCGTGAACCACTGTGTGGCCGGTTCCTTACCCGCGTAGTAGTACGAGGCGCTGTTGTAGGACTCGACCGTGCCCTGGGAGACGGCGTCCCAGACCCCGAAGGCGGGAATCAGCTCCCCCGCCGCGTACACCTGGATCTTCATCCGGCCGCCGCTCATCTGCTCGACGGTTTCGGCGAAGCGCCTGGCCCCGCCGAGCAGGATGTCGAGCGAAGGTGGCCAGCTCGTCGGCATCCTCCACTGGATCTTGGGCTGCGCGATGACGTTCGGCGCGTCGACGACGGCCGCGGCGCCTGCGGCGGCGAGGACGCCGCCTGCCTTCACGATGAACCTGCGTCGCTCCATACGCTCCTCCACGGCGAATGAGGAAGGCCCGGGCAGACTCCGTGGCCTGCCAAGGCTGGCGGGAGAATAACACAGGCGACCCGTGAAGGCATGGGGCGAAGCGACGCCTCGCCGCGGGTCGTCCGCGGGTCGGCGTCGAAGCGCGGCACCCACGAGCCTCGTGCTATGCTACCCGCCATGGGCGCGGGCGACCGCCGCTACTTCGACGACATCGAGGTGGGCGAGGAGTACGAATCGCCCGGCAGGACCGTCACCGAGGCCGACATCGTGATGTTCGCGGGTCTCTCTGGCGACTACAACGTCCTCCACACCGACGCCGAGTTCATGAAGACGTCGATCTTCGGCGAGCGCATCGCCCACGGCCTGCTGGGCCTGGCGATCCAGTCGGGGCTGCTCACGCGCGGGATGCGCCCGTACGCGACGATCGCCTTCGCCGGGCTTCGCTGGAAGTTCAAGGGACCGATCAAGATCGGCGACACGATCCGCGCGCGCGCGAGGGTCGCGAGCAAGCGGGAGACGTCCCGGCCCGACCGCGGTCTCGTCACGCTGTTCCGCCAGGTCGTGAACCAGCGGGACGAGGTGGTCCAGGAGGGCGAGACCGACGTCATGGTCGCCCGGAAGACGTGAGCGCCCGCGAGGAGCTGTACTTCGAGGACCTGGTCTCGGGCGAGTCTGCGGAGACGCCGGGAATGACCCTGACGGAAGCTCACGTCGCGCAGTACCTCGGGTTGACGGGGGACTGGCGTGAGGAGACCGGCCCGGCTCGCAGGGTGCCGGACATGCTTCCACTGGCCCTCTCATCAGGCCTCGGCTGGCGATTTCCCAAACCGCCGCTGGCGATCCTGGCCTTCATGGGTATCGAGTGGCGCTTTCTCTTGACCCTCCACGTCGGCGACACGATCCGGAGCCGGTCGACCACCGTCACCAAGCGGTCGCTGCGTGACAGCGGCGTGCTGATCGAGTCCCGCCAGATCCTCAACCAGCGTGACGAGGTCGCGCAGACCGGGCGTATCACGCTGCTCGTCGCGAGGCGACCGCAGGAGACCGCCGGTGGTGTGCCGCCCGCTTCTGCCGGTCGAGGGTGACGCGGGCCTGGACGTGGGCGACGATTCCTTGGCGATCCGGTAGTGCTCCTCCCGCTCCTGCTTGCGCCCGCGGTCGGGTACGTGGCCTATTCGTGGGGCGCCCACCTGTTCACCCTCGGCTGCGCCTGGCGCGGCCCCCGATCGTCCCGGCGCATCGCCCTCACGTTCGACGACGGGCCCGATCCGGAGTTCACGCCGCGGGTGATCGACCTGCTGGGTCGCGAGGGGGTGCCGGGCACGTTCTTCCTGGTCGGCGAACGCGCCGCGCACGCCCGGGACGTGGTGAAGGCGATGGCCGCGGGCGGCCACGAGGTCGCCAATCACACGTGGTCTCACGCGAATCTCTGGATCTGCGGTCCGCGGCGCACCGAGTCGGAGATCCGCCGCTCCCACGACCTGCTGGCGGAATTGACCGGCCAGCCGCCGAGGCACTTCCGGCCACCCTGGGGAGCCGTGAACCTCGCGATGTTCGGGGCGCTCCGGCGGGTCGGCGCGCGCTGCGTGCTCTGGTCGATCCAGCCCGAGGGGCTCCGGAGTACCCGCGCGAGTGTCCAGGCCGAGAGGGTCGTGCGCCGGGCGCGCCCGGGGGCGGTCGTCGATCTTCACGACGCCGAGGGCACGCCCGGCGCGCCGGCGCGACTCCTCGACGCGCTGCCGGCGATGATCGCGGGGTTGCGTGATCGGGGCTACGCGTTCGCCACGGTCGGCGAGCTTCTCGCTCGCCCGTGAGAGCCCGGCCGCTCGGGTGTCGCGTGCGCTCCCGATGAGTCGCCCCGACCGCGGAGACGTCGGGGCCGAGTGACTGGCTCGACCACGACTGCCACGCTTGCAGCGGTGCCGGCGCGTCGAGAAGAGAGGGGACCGGATGAAGATCAGACCTTCGCCGCCCTCGTTGCCGAGCCCCTCCGGATCGACCGCGAGGGGTACGTTCACGTCCCGGACAGGCCCGGCCTCGGCGTGGACCTGAACGAGGAAACCATCGCCCGCTACGGCCGGAGAGGCTAGCCGCCATGACCGAGACCGGTGCCCGGAAGCGCTTCGTGAAGACGGGGCGGGGATGCGAGCCCGCCGAGGACAGATCCCATGGGTGAGCCCGACCCGTTCCGCGCGATCACGCTCGAAGACATGCGCATGCCCGGCGGCTGGTCGGTCGGCAGCGGACAGACCCACCTCTACACGCCCGAGGAGCTGCGGCTGATGCACGAGGCGCGTGCCTTCGCCCAGCGGGAGCTCGCGCCCCGGTCCGCCGAGGCGCACCGCGCGGTGACGGACATCAAGGCCAGGTACGAGGGCGGAGAGCGACGGGCTCGGTTGCGCGAGATCGCGCGGTCCTATCTCCGGACGCTCGGGGAAGCCGGCATGACCGGCGCGCTCTTCCCCGAGAAGTACGGTGGGAACGGGCGGGGCGTCGTGGCCGAGTGCATCGTCGCCGAGGAGCTGGCGGCCGCGGGCCATCCGGGCGACACGATCCGCTCGGTCTCGCTGACGCTCGGCACGATCTCCATCCTCCGTTACGGCACCGAGGCCCAGAAGGAGCGCCACATCCCGCCCCGGCTCGCCGGGGAGGAGCTGGCGGCGCTCGCGATCACCGAGCCTCAGATCGGGAGCGACACCTCGCGCATGCAGACCCGCGCCGTCCGGGCGGGCGAGCGCTGGGTCATCAATGGCCAGAAGCGGTTCATCACGGGCGGAGGGCTCGCCGACTTCCTCACGCTCTTCGCCGTCACCGACACGGGCGCGCACCCCCACCGGGGCATGTCGACGTTCATCGTGCCCATGGACCATCCGGGTGTGAGCATCCGGCGCCAGCTCGACGAGGTCATCATGGCCGACTGGATGGACAACGTGTGGATCGACTTCCACGACGTGGACATCCCGGGGGAGGCCCTGCTGGGCCCGCTCCATGGCGGCTACCAGGTGCTGATGGACGAGCTGGACACCGAGCGCGTGACCTACTGCATGGCCGCCCTCGGGAGCGCCCGCCGCGCGTTCGAGGTCGCCGCCGAGTACTCGACCAAGCGCGTCCAGTTCAAGCAGCCGATCGCGCGCTTCGAGGGGGTCAGCTTCAAGCTCGCCGAGATGTACACGAACCTCGACGCCGCGCGCCAGGTGGCCTACCGGACGGCCAGGATGATCGACGCCGGGCTGCCCGCCCAGCGCGAATCCGCGGTCACCAAGCTCTTCGTCGCCGGCGCCGTCTGGAAGATTGTCGACGACGCGATGCAGGTCCTCGGCGGCGTCGGCTACACGACCGATTTCCCGATCCAGCAGATCTTCCGCAACGCCCGACTCATGCGCATCGGCGCCGGCTCGGACGAGATCATGAAGTTCCTGATCGCGCGCGAGCTTCTCCGCGAGATCGGGGAGTAGTGGGGCACGCAACAGGTGTCTCGTGGCGGCGTGCTACACTGACCGCGCCCCAGGGGCGAGATCACCACCAAGGAGCTCCACCATGGCATTCGACCCCCGTCACAAGAGTCGCGTGCTCCTCGACGGCAGCGACCGCGCGGCCGCCCGCTCCTACTTCAAGGCGGTCGGCTTCACGGACGAGGACCTGACCCGGCCCCTCATCGGCGTCGCGCACTGCTGGATCGAGATCACACCGTGCAACTCGAACCACCGGAAGCTCGCCGAGAAGGTGAAGCAGGGGATCCGGGCGGCGGGGGGGACCCCGATCGAGTTCAACACGATCTCGGTGACGGACGGCATCGCCATGGGCACCGAGGGTATGAAGGCCTCGCTCGTGAGCCGGGAGGTCGTCGCCGATTCCGTCGAGGCCGTCGCCCGGGGCCACCTGTTCGACGGTCTCGCGACGATCTCCGGATGCGACAAGACGATCCCCGCCATGGTGATGGCCCTCGCCCGGCTGAACCTGCCGGGCGTCATGCTCTACGGCGGGTCGATCATGTACGGCGAGCATCGGGGCCGGCGGCTGACGGTGCAGGACGTCTTCGAGGCGATCGGCGCGTTCAACGCCGGCAAGATCGATCAGGGTGAGCTGCGCGAGATCGAGAACCGGGCCTGTCCCGGAGACGGTGCCTGTGGCGGACAGTTCACCGCCAACACGATGGCGACCGCCTTCGAGATGCTCGGCATCTCGCCGATGGGCTGGAACGGCGTGCCCGCGGCGGACCCGCACAAGGAGGAAGTCGCCTTCGAGACGGGCAAGCTCGCGATGGAGGTGCTCCGGAAGGGGGTGACGCCGCGTTCGATCATCACCCGGAAGGCGCTGCACAATGCCATCGCCGGTGTCATGGCCACCGGGGGCTCGACGAACGCCGTGCTCCATCTGCTCGCGGTGGCCCGGGAGGCGGGCGTGAAGCTGTCCATCGACGAGTTCGACCGGATCTCGCGGAGGACGCCGCTCCTCGCCGACATGAAGCCGTGGGGCAGCTACACCGCCCCCGAGATGCACGAGGCGGGTGGCATGGGAGTGGTGGCCAAGCGCCTTCTCGATGCCGGGCTCCTCAACGCTGACGAGATCACGGTGACCGGTCGGACAATCGGTGACGAGGCCCGGAAGGCGAGGGAGACGGCGCGACAGCAGGTGATCCGCCCGCTGTCGAGCCCGATCGCCCCGCACGGGGGGCTCGCGATCCTCCGGGGCAACCTCGCGCCCGACGGCTGCGTGGCCAAGGTGGCCGGGCACGAGGAGCAGGTCTTCCGCGGCACGGCCCGGGTCTTCGAGCGCGAGGAGGACGCGTTCAAGGCGGTGAAGGCCGGGAAGGTCAAGGCGGGCGAGGTCGTGGTGATCCGCTACGAGGGACCGAGGGGGGGGCCCGGGATGCGCGAGATGCTGCACGTCACGGGCGCGCTCCAGGGCGCCGGTCTCGGCCCGTCGGTCGGCCTGATCACCGACGGCCGCTTCTCCGGAGCGTCACACGGCTTCATGGTCGGGCATGTCGCCCCGGAGGCCGCGGACGGCGGGCCCATCGGGGCGGTGAAGAACGGCGACGTGGTCGTCATCGACGTCGCCAGGCGGCGGCTCGACGTCGAGCTGTCTGCCGCCGAGATCAAGCGGCGGCTCAAGGCAGCGAAGCGGCCGAAGGCGCTGTACACCTGGGGCGTGCTGGCCAAGTACGCGCGCCTCGTCTCCTCCGCCTCGGAGGGCGCCGTCACCGGCTAGCAGGCCGCTGAAAAAGGCCCATCTGCGGCGTTGGCTCGGTCGCTCCTCCCT
>CAZWXA010000132.1:0-7766 GCA_964637755.1 uncultured bacterium
GACCGAAGACTGGTAGATGCGGCGCGGCGACGTCTGGTGGGCCGAGCTGCCCCCACCCGCGGGCCGGCGCCTTCAAAGCGCCGAACCAGAACCTTTCCTGAATGGGCTCTGCGAGACGGTTTCTCTCCCACTCGGCTTGTAGACCGGCCGATCCATCGGACGGGCGCGGAGGCTGCCGTCGTGCGCGGCGATCACCCGTCCGCGCGCAATCTTCACGTACTCGGCTGCCGTGTCCGCGCCCATCCCTCTCCTGCCGCTGCGAACCGCGGCGGCGAGGGCCGTGCCGACGCCCATGTAGGGATCCAGTACCCAGTCCCCTGGCTTCGTCATGGCCAGCACCAACCGCTCGATCAGCTCGACCGGAAACTGGCAGGGGTGGATCGTCTTCTCGACGTGGTTGTGCTTGACGTTGGGAATGATCCAGACGTCGCCGGGGTTCTTCCCGAGCGGATTGCACGAGTACTGCCCCGCCCTGGGTCCCTTGAAATGCTTCTTCCCCGGGTACTTCTGGGGCACCCGGACGGCATCCACGTTGAACACGTACTCGTCGGACTTCGTGAACCAGGCGATGGTCTCGTACCGTCCCGAGAACCGCCGCGAGCAGTGCAGCCCATGCTCGAAGTGCCAGACGATGCGGTTCCGCATCTTGAGACCGAGGGCGTGGAATGTCGGCCAGAGCGCGATGTCGAGTGGGACGATCTCGTTCTCGTCGACGAAGTTCCCGACCTGCCAGCAGATCGAGCCATCCTGGGCAAGCACGCGGACGCACTCCGTGATGACCCGCGCCTGACCCGCGAGATAGTCGTCGAGCTTGACCCGCCGCTCGTACCGTTTTCCGATGTTGTACGGAGGCGAGGTGACGACCAGCCTCGCCGTGCGGTCGGGGACGGCGGCCAGGAAGTCGAGGCAGTCGCCGTGGTAGAGGACGGCGTCACGATCAGGCAGGAACTCCGATCCGAGCTTGAACGGACTCACAATGGTTGCCCCATCTGCCCCGTTTCCGTCTTGGTGGATGAGGTCGACGAGCTGCTTCCAGTTCGTGTCGTTCATCCCCGTGAGCTTCGTCGTCCCAGCGTGCTACAGGACACTATAGCCAGCGGGCAAGGCGTGCCGGCCGGTGGCGGCCAGCAGCAGGAGGGCCACTGTCCCGGGCTGTAGCGCCAGGTCCGCGAGAAGATGCACAGCCACTGCCGCGGCGGTCTCCGGCAACGTCACCACCGTCGACACGGCACGGGCAAGATCCAGGGTATGGACCGCGAGCTCGAAGGACTCGTGAGGGCAGATGGTCGATGAGCCGCATGGTCCCCACCAGCGTGTCCACCAGCGCATCATCCGCCTCGGCCTGCACCGCGGCCAAGACTCGGGCGGCAATGTCGCGTACCGCCTGGGCCGGGTCAGCCCCCAATGCCTCCCCGGCCTGGCGCCCACGCGCCGCGATGGCCGCTGGGTTGGCCAGGGTGGCTTGCGTCTCTACTCGACCCTGAAGATAGTAGTCAATCGGCCGGGCCAGGTCGACTCGCGGAGTGGACCCAATAGGTCTCGACCGTGAGCAGCGCCCGACTGGTATGCCCCACGAGATCGCGGACTGTCCACACGCCGAGTCCGAGGTGGTGCCACTGGGGCTCCCGGATCTGAGCGACGGTCTCGACGAACACCCCGGTGGCACTCTGATAGGCGTCACGAATCATGACAACTCCTTCCATCAGCCGCAATAGCTGCCGAACGCACGCGCTCAGCGGCCGGGCGGCGAGCAACGCGATCCGCCGGTCCGCTGCAGCGCGTAGTTCGAAGTGCCGACGGTTCAGACCTGGTGCATAGGTAACAAATCAGACCGGGATCATGGGTGACACTGCCTACGCTGGCCTCCCGGGAGGGGAGACCATGCGATCAACTCTTCGAGTGCTTGGAGCAATTCCGGGTTCTGCTCGCTGAGTTTCTTGCGTCCGCCACCAGGGTTTCTCACTCGCTCAGACGTGTGACCCTCCTCAAGATCGTTGAGACCTCGATAAATGGTCTGGCGGCACAGGCCAGTGAGCCGTGCGAGCGTCTGGACGCCGCCCCGCCCGTAGGACTTCGCTTCTGCCGCCGCCACGCCACGTCGTTGCTTTTCATTCAGAAATGGCAGAACGCCTGCCAGTTTCAAGCGGAGTGCCCTTGCTTTATCCAGCATTCCTGAAATCTACGAAAAACGAAAAGAAGTGTCTAGGGTATTCGTTCACAGATACCAACGGACTACCAGACGGTGGTCAGCCTGATTGCTGCCACGACGACCCGGACTGGATTAATCGTCAAGGTGCGACTGGCCAAGAAACTATATCTACGTGGAATCAAGGTGAGCGCCAAAGAATCAAAAAGTCTCGAGTATCCACCGGCATGAATTCCACGGGGAATGGAATTACACCATCGAGCCAAGGCGTAATAGTGTCTAAGTTATTGTTTCACAGATGCTAACTCCACCGGCCACGCCGCGCGCCCGGACGCCCGCCGAGCGCCGAAAAGGTAGAACTCCGCCTTGCCGAGGTGCGGTAGCGGCAACTCGTGCCAGGTGTGGTCAGGCAAGCCCGTCCGCCAGCTGGCGAACACCGCGCGGTTGTCGATGTCCGCGAACAGCGAAGTGTACCCGAGTAGAAAGGCGTCGAAGTCGGCCACGGCAGCGAGCACCGGCTTGCGGAGCCCGAGCGGTGTCTCCCCGAGAGACCATGTGGCGACGAAGAGCATGGTCCCGGACGGTCGCGCGCCGACCACACGCGGCAGGTCGTCGAGCGCGGAGAGCGTCACGATCCCAGGGCCGCGGATCGGTTCGCCGGCCCAGTGCCGGACTGGCAGCCGAGCGTGCCCGAGATAGAAACGCTGGAGCGCTGTCACCTCGGGCAGGTCGAAGATGGCGTAGGTGCCCCGGAAGCCGAGCCGGTGCAGCATGCGGCACATCCCCCCGTAGCCGCCACCGAACTCAAGGACGAATGTCGCCGTTTCCGGCCGGACGCCGGTGGCCTCCTCGAAGCGACAGAGATGGTAGGCAAGGTGTAACGCGTTCGCGCTGGTGGTCGGCAACCGCGGAAACGGGCGCGGGCGGCCGAGAGTCATCTCGCGCAACGCGCGACGCCAGCGCGGCCAGTCGGCCCGGCGGCGCATGTGACGCAGCTCGAGCGTAACCGGCCAATGGCCGCGCTTGACCATCGTCGTCCGTACGGGAGGCCACCGCATGAAGCGGCCGGCCTCACCGGTTGCGAGCAAGCGCCGCAGCTCGGCGCGCTTGGCTTCCCACAACGCGTCGGCGATGACCGTTGACACCCCGGCGGCCAGCCCGGCGGCATCCGTCCGGAGTTGGGTCAGAAGTCCTGGGTCGACCGACCGGCGTTCGAAGCACAGCGTCGCGACGGCAAGCTCGGCGAGATACGAAAGCGGCCGGCGCCGACTCATCGGGACGCCGTCACGCCTCCGCGCGGCAAAGCGCTCGGACGGGACACACGGAGCAGAAACGCGAGTCTGGTGTGGACACGTTCGACTTTGTCAAGCGATCCTCCTCGGCCTGCGAACGCTGGCGTCAGGTGAAACGGCTTGTTATGCGTTTTGGTCGGCCCGCCGAATTTCATCGGCCCGACGCTTGTCATCGATGTGACCACAGCCGGTGCACACGCGTGACTGCGGTCGTGCACGGCTTCAACGAGGTCTGGGGTGTCCAGGGAAAGTCTGGGGCGGGAGAAAACACTCATGCCGACGGCTCCTGGCCCTGCACATGAGAGCTTGGAGCACCAAGCTCTCGTGTAGCGAAAGGCTCATTTCGACTGCGACAAAGCGCTCAGGCATTCACGCTCCACTCGGGCTTCACTTGTGGGCGTTGACCGCGGGCCGGGCGGAGCGCCGACGGTTCGGGCTAAAGACCTTAGCCGCCCGCCATCGCCGTGAGGGATGTTGTGCAGATACCGCGACTGGCCGCTCGGTCCAGTCTCGTCAAGCTCGTTGCGCGGACGACACTCTGCGACGTCACGAAGACGAACGTCTCGTGGATCGCGATCATGAGGCCGCTCCTCCGATCCAGGTACTCGATTCGGTGTCCACTAGGCGCTGTGATCTCAGACTGGCTGCCGGGGCGCGCCTGAATGGTCACCGGAGCTCCCGGCAGGAGCGACGAGCGCATCTCGATAACCTCGACCGCGTCGACGCGTTTGATTCCGGTGAAGGTAGTGGTGACGAGGATCGGCGGGCCCGAGATGAACTGGCTGAAGTAGCCAAGGTCGCTCCATGATATCTGGACCTGGCGCGGTTCGCCGAGCGGGAACACCGTGCCGGCGAACTGCTTCGTCAAGGGATGTTGCCACATGTTGACGATCGTCTTCGCGACGGCGTCTCGGTGAGCGGCCGGGATCGCGGTGAGTGCAATGGCATCCTCAACGAACCCCTCTTCGTTGAGGAACACGTCGAAGAGGGCGGTTCCTCCGACGATAGCACGAACCCGAATTAGGCCCCTCTCTGGCTGTGCGCTCGACCGCCTCATGCCGGAAGACGTGTTGGACTGGCGTCGTTGCCGTTCGATTGCCTGTCCTTGTTTCGGTGAACTCCGTAGCGTCGTAGACGAGAGCGACCCCGGGAGCCCATCGATACCCGAGCCAGCGATGCTCGGTTGATCCACCCGCAATCGGCTCCGCAAGAGGCGGTGAAGGTGGCGCGCCGGCCAGAGCCGCACACCCGACAATACCAAGCGCCACGACGCCGAACGCGATGCGATGCAGCGGGCCGTCCTCGAACCACCTGCCCTGAACGGGCAGGTCGCACGCATCCCAGACGAGGGACCCCCAGCCCAGGCACGCGATCACCATTCGTCCGTTCTCCAAGTCGCCGAACGACCGTAGTGACGGGCCCGCAGGGCGTCGCGGACGCGGGCGAGGAGGTGGGGCCGTGGCGGTCCGGGCGGGCTGGCCTCCCGCGCAACCCACGGAGCGCCGGGCCGACGGGCATCGCGCGGATACCGAAAGGCTGTGGGGCTCGCGAGACTTACCATCGCCTGTTCCTGATCGTGACAGTCTACAAGACGTGTCAGAGGTGGGGCAAGTCGCCCTGCCGCTGTCGGAGCGGCCGGGTAGGAGGTGCTGAGGCATTCCGGCAAGAGCGCTAGCCATCTCTTCCATCCTGCGCGAGCTCCTGACGGAGCCGGGGCTTGTTGATCTTGCCGGTCGGCGTTCGCGGCAACTCTTCGGCCGTACGGAACACGAGCCGCGTCGGGATCTTGTAGCTGGCGAGCCGCTCGCGGCAAAACGCGACGATCGCGTCGGCCTCGGCGGTGGCGCCCGGGTGCAGCTCGAGCACGGCCGCCACGATCTCATCCTTGTTCCGATCGGGGACTCCGACGACGTACACCTGCTTGACGTTGGGATGCTGCAGCAGCACCTGCTCGACCTCGAGCGGCGCCACGTTGATGCCGCCGGTCTTGATCATCTCCTTCAGTCGCCCGCGGAAGCGCACGCGCCCGTCGTCACCGATCAGCCCCAGATCGCCGGTCAGGAAGTAGGCTTCACGATCGAACGCGGCGGCGTCGAGCTCCGGTGCCCGGTAGTAGCCGGGCGTGACGTGCCCCCGGACGCACAGCTCGCCGACCTCGCCGGCGGCGAGCGGCTGGCGCGTCTCGGGATGCACGACGCGGATCTCCGTCCCGGGTAGCGGCCGCCCCTGGGTGTGCAGGCGCAGCGGGAGGGGATCGTGAGCGTCGGTCACCGCGCAGTTCCCGTAGGTCTCGGTCGATCCGTACACGTTGCAGAGACCACGGGCGCCGACCGCCTCCATCGTCATCTCGATATCCTCGGGCAGGCCGATGGTCAGGCCGGTCCGCATGGAGGCGAGGCCGCGCCGGGGGCGGTCGGGATGCTCGAGCATGGCGCGCGCCATGTGAGCCATGCCGTAGTAGACGCTGCATCGCTCGCGATCGAGAAGCTCCAGCGCTTCTCCGGGCTCGAAGCTCTCCTGTAGCACCACGCAGCCGCCGTGGGTCGCGATCGCGGGGAAGGCGTTTGCCGAGCCGAACGACCAGAAGAGGGGAACGGCCAGCCACAGGCGATCCGCCGCCGTGAGGTGCTGGCGCTCGCCGATGTTGAATCCGTTCTCGATCACGCCGCCGTGCGCCAGCGTCACGCCCTTCGGCGTGGCCGTCGACCCGGAGGTGTACAGGATGTAGCAGATGTCGCCCGGGTCCACTGACCGCTGCGCTGCCTCCAGGGCCGCGGTTCTGAGCCCGACGCCACGGGCGCGGAAGTCGTCGGGATGAAAGACTCCGTCATGGCGCTGCTCGTCCACGCACACCACCGTGCGGAGTCGAGGCAGCCGCGCGCTCCGGAGCTCCCCGGGCACGCTCCGGGCCAGCTCGGGACAGAGATCCTGAAGCGCGCTGAGGTAGCCGCGTCCCCGGTACGCCGGGATGGTCACGAGGGCCCCCGCCCCGGAGTGCTGGAGCGCCCAGCCGAGCTCGCGGGGTGTCGAGAAGGTGCTGATCGCCGCGACGATCCCGCCGATCTTGGCGATCGCGAGAGCGGCGATGAGCCATTCGGGCCGGTTCGGCAGGAGGACCGCGACGCGGTCCTCACGCCCCACGCCGACCGCGATGAGCGCCCGCGAGAACTCGTCGACCCGCGCGCCCAGCGCCGCGTACGTGAGACGCTGGTCGCGATGGACGATCGCCTCGGCGTGCGGGCGGGCGGCGGCCATCTCGTCGATCAGCCCGCCGAGCGTGCGGCTGGTCGGGCGCACGCTCACCACCCGGTCGATCGCGGCGCCCGCCCGTCGCCGAGCGCTGGCCGTCCCTCGTCGGCGCCGCGGCTGCATTCGAGCTCATGACAAGGGATATCCCGGAGCACCGGGGTGGCGCCTGCCACATCGCGAGCGTTCACGATGCGCGTGGCGCCCCTCGCGGCGCGCGCGTCACGACAGGATCGAGGCGGCGGCCAATCCGGGGTGGCGTCAGGATCACCTGGGTCCCGTCACTCGTAGCGCGGCTGGCGTTTCTGGCGAAACGCCGCGACGCCCTCGGCAAAGTGGGCGCTCGCCCGCACCTGGTCGCCCAGCTCCTGTTCGAGGGCCTCGCGCGTGCGGGCGTGGTCGGCGATGGTCGCGCTGATCTGCCGCTTGACCGCCTGCACGGCCGCCGGGCTGTTCGCTGCGATGATCTCGGCGGTCTCGAGCGCCCACGCCATGAGGTCGGCGGCGGGCACGATGCGGTTGACCAGCCCGAGGCGGGCGGCCTCCCCGGCGTCGATGAGCCGCGCCGTCAGCAGCAGGTCCATGGCGTGGACGTAGCCGATCTGCTGGATCAGCTTGATCGTCGCCCCGCCGAACGGGTAGATCGACCAGCGGACCTCGGGCAGGCCGAATCGCGCGCGGGGGACGGCGGCCCGGATGTCCGTGGCGAGCAGCAGCTCGAGGCCGCCGCCAACGCAATCGCCGTTGACGGCGGCGACGATCGGTTTCGAGTACGCGTCGCTCTTCAGCAGGGCGTGATTGACGATCCTCGCCATCTCCGGGGCCACGGACAGGTCGCCGCCGATGTCGGCACCGGCGCTGAAGGCGCGGTCGCCGGCACCGGTCAGGACGATGCAGCGGCAGTCACCACGTTCCAGCTCGTCCCACAGCCGGCCGAGGTCGGCCATCATGGGCCGCGTCATGGCGTTGCGGCGCGGCTGGTTGTCGATGGTGACGACGGCGACGTGGCGGCCGTGCGGCGTCAGGCGGATCTCCATCATCGAGGCTCCAGCACGACCACGACCTTGCCATGCGCCTTGCGG